>JAQUKI010000125.1 GCA_028719225.1 Fidelibacterota bacterium
ATAGACCAATTGTTTAAACGCCGAATTGAAAATGATCGACGCTACAAAACTCGTCACTGAGGCGACAATCGCCCGGGAATACGATAATTCACGACGATCGTACAACCCGATGACATATCCGGTTCCTAACCACAACAGCAGATAAAAAACCAGCATGGAAATCAACGTGGAATAATCCGGCAGAGGACGCGGCTGTAATCGGTGAGCGATCAATATCGATAAACACAGGAGAAGCCCATCAACCAACATCACGATCCGTTTGCGGATGAGACGCCCGATAATGGAAATGACGCCCCGGATGAAAATGCCGATTCGCAAAGGAACTCCCAGAAAGATCGAATAACTTTTTCGGAAATTTTTCTTAACGAAAATGTCCATTGCCCGATAGAATGTAATGAAATTGTCGAATGTCGCTAACTTGGCGCTTTCTCCTTTATAATGAATAATCTTGGTAAAAGGTACATAAAAAATCTTCCAACCGGCCTGTTTGATCCGGAAACAAAAATCAAGATCTTCGCCGTACATGAAATAAGTTTCGTCCAGACCGCCGATCTTTTCCCAAACCGTACGTCTGAACATTAAAAACGATCCGCTCACGGCATCGACTTCTGCTAATTGATCCGGATCGAGATAAGTCAGATTATATTTCCCAAACCGTTTAATCTTTGGGAACAGCCAGCTCAGGCCGACAATCTTTGGAAATGCTGTCATTGGAGTCGGAAAACTTCGGCGACAGGCTTGTTGAAGCGAACCGTCGGTGTTGAGAATCTTGCACCCGGCGGCGCCGGCGTTTTGGTGATTCTCGAAAAAATCGATCATTGTTCTAATCGTATCTTCCTGGATGAGTGTATCAGGATTCAGGAGCAGAATATACTGACCTTTGGCTATTTTCAGACCTTGATTGCAGGCAGTGGCAAAACCGAGATTTTCTTTATTAGAGATTAATTTAAAATCCTGGAATTTGAACCGCACCATTTCGTCACTGCCGTCTGCGGAATTGTTATCGACAACGATGATCTCGCTGGAAATGCCCTGTAACGACTTCATCAATGAAACGATACACTGATAAAGGAATTCCTTAACGTTATAACTGACAATAATAACGGAAACGGTCATTAATGCAACATCCTCATCAAACTTAAAAATTTCAATTTCCAGACCATGAATATAGCCTCCCAAACGATGTTGCGGGACATCTTCGATTTGCCTTCCGTCCGTTCGACGAAAACGATCGGAATTTCCGTAACCTTAAATCCTATATCCCAGGCGCGAAAATCCATCTCAATCTGAAAGGAATAGCCGGATGATTTGACCCGGCTTAGATTGATACTTTCCAACACATTTCGGCGAATGCATTTAAATCCGGCGGTCGCATCTTTCAGCGGCATCCGCGTTATGAATTGCGTATAATAATTTGCAAAGTAACTCAGCAACAGACGTTTCATCGGCCAGTTAATGACATTAACGCCTTTACAGTAGCGCGATCCGATAACAAGATCGTAACCGGATTCGCATTTTTCAATCAACCGCGGCACGTCATCCGGATTGTGCGAAAGATCCGCGTCCATCTCCAAAATGTATTCGTAATCGCGCTCGAGCGCCCATCGAAAACCCATAACGTATGCGGTCCCAAGTCCTGACTTTTCCGGTCTTTCCAATAAATGAATATTTTCATATTTTTGTTGAAGATTACGGACGATCTGAGCTGTTCCGTCTGGACTGTTATCGTCGATAATCAGAATATCTGATTGTATTCTCAACGACCGAAGCCTTTCGATAACCGTCTGTATGTTTTCCTTTTCGTTGTAAGTCGGGATGATGACCAGCGAATTCACTATTCGGTTCCTTTCATTATCGTTAGCGCCTCTTTAATCGAGAATATTTTAACGCCCGTTTCCTTCCTGATTAAATCGGTGATCAATCCCGCTTTAAATGGTCGCGGCGCCAACTGACCTAAAGTTCGGGTTGTGATCGAGCGGATGAATGTTGGATCGAGTGAATAGATCGAGGCAATCTCCAATGCAAATTCAAACCGGTTGATGTAATCCGAACCGGCGTAATGATACAATCCCGAAACCTGTTTGTCGATAATTTTATCGATTGTCATTGCCAATCCGTCCGCCCATGTCGGATTTCCGAACTGATCGTTCACGACGCGGATTGTTTCCCGGTTCGTGATTTTATTCAGAACCCAGCTGACAAAACTCGCTTCCTGAAAATTGGAGTCGCCGAAAATAACATTCGTCCGGATGATCGTCCACGGAATTGACGAATGTCGTATCGCCTCTTCGGATAAAAATTTCGTCATGCCGTAATAATTGATCGGTTTGGGTTTGTCAGTTTCACGGTATGGACCGTGAGCGCCGTCGAAGACATAATCGGTGGAAATGTGAATGATCTTCGCGTTGGTACCGGATAAAGCGGCCAGAATATTCTTCACGCCATCGACATTAACGCCATGCGCAAGTTCTTTATTTTTTTCGGCGCCATCGACATTTGTGTATGCAGCGCAGTTTAGTATCAATTCAGGCTTATATTCGGAAAAAAGCCGATTGACAGATTCACTTTTTGTAATATCAAGGACTGCATAAGGAATAGCATTCGAGTAGGTCAATTTATCGGCAAGATCGGTCGTTAGGAGTTCATGTTTTTCGGCAAGAATATCCGTACATTTTTCTCCAAGCATTCCGTTAGCGCCGGTGATAAGAATTTTCATATTATTTCAGTTTGCTCCCGTTTTTATGAAATCCATTTAATTTTTCCCGAATTACGGGATCGGACAATGATAGAATTTTCGCCGCAAAAACGACCGCGTTAATAACCCCGGCTCCACCGATTGACATCGTCGCGACCGGAATTCCTTTTGGCATCTGCACGATCGATAGTAAAGCATCCATACCGTTCAGTGACGAAGCATTTAACGGAACACCAATGACCGGACAAGAGGTCAACGCAGAAACGATCCCCGGAAGATGTGCCGCCATTCCCGCGCAAGCGATGAAAACCTGGACGCCCCCGGTTTCAGCCGATCGGACATACTGCATCAATTCATCGTGTTGCCTGTGCGCGGATAACACCTTGATTTCGTGTGAAATTCCGAAGTACTCAAGATAGGTTTTGGCATCTTCCAAAATTGTTAGATCTGAACTGCTTCCGACAATTATCGATATTTTCGTCATTGCTTCCATTATTTCCGTTCTATTTGAATTTCAGTGACCATTTTCAGACAACGGCTTATTTTCGTTCCGACACGTCATCATAATAATTATCCGTCATCTTTGTCGTAAAAGTGCTTGCCATGATCTCGACTTGCCTGAGTAGGGTCGATGAATTGATCACAGGCTGAAATAAAATCATGTCGATAACGAAAGTCCTGTCAGTTTCTGGATCATAAAAAGAATAGGTGATGAACGGGCCGCCTTTGGCCTCTTTCTTATGATACCACAGCCCGGACATCCTCAGCGCATTCCACTTGCCGAACTGAGTAAAATAGATTCCAAGAAATCGTTTGTCTGTTTCGATATCCTGATAATACTTCCCGATCTGTTGTCTTTTTTCGAACAATCCGTTGGCAGTCAACCATTCCGTCTTGATTCCGTTTTCCCATGACACAGAAAGCCAACGATATGGAACGCCTCTGCCGATCCAAACGAATTTTCTCAGTTCCGATTCCCGGATGATGACATAATCGTGTTGAATCCTCAACGTCCAATTATATTTTTTCCAAAACGCGCGTGACATTTTTTTCTGTTCGTTCTTGGCGTAAATGTCAGCTTTTTCGATCCGTTCGAATGTCTGATTGAACTTCGCATATAGCCAGCCTTTTTGTTCCAAAATATTCCGGTTCATCCGTTTTAAATCTTTCCCGGCTATTACCACGACCATCTGTCCGTCAGCCCAAACATCATCGATCGTAAAAATGAAAATACTGTCCTGTTCTGCTAATTGGTATTTTTCTGCCGGTAAAATTCCTTTGGCTATTTTCATGCCTAAATCTGACTTATTCAAATCCACAATGATGATAAGATTTTTAAATCGCGTCATATCGGGAAATTCATCGAAAGGTTTCCAGACGGTCTTGAAAAATTTAACGAATTCCGGAGTTCGGAGTCCAAATGAAAAGGTTGTATCGATGGAAGTACCGATGACATCGCGGGTTTCGTCGTCGGCAAAAACATAAATCGTATCGCTGGCGCCGATTCCTTTCTCACGATAGCCGCACATCGACATCGTCATAAAAATCAAGACTATCAAAATTCCAGATATTTTTTGGAACATTCCAAAACTCCAATAAAAATTATTTCAAATCAACGAATGTTCTTGTATCGGTTAAATTTAGTCTGAATTACCTTTTCGCCCTAACCCTTTCTTTTGATTCACTCTCCCCATTCGAGGTCTATCATCTTGTCCGCCAACGAAACATTCGCAACTTTCACAAACACTTCATCACCCATTCGAAATGTCCTTTTACTTTTTCGCCCATGCAATTGACGTCTTTCTTCATCGAAAACATAGTAGTCGTCTTCAAGTGATCGGACATGAACCAATCCTTCGATTAAAAATTCGCTGATCTCAACAAAGAAACCATAGTCAAGCACACCGGTAATGACGCCTTTGTACCACTTACCGATCTTTTTGGAAATGAATCGGATTTGCTTCACTTTTCGATATTCGCGTTCGGCTTCCATGGCATGGATTTCCGCTTCGCTTGCCTGTTTTGCGATGTGCGGGATTTGGCGGCGATAGCGCGCGATATTCGCCTTGGAATATTCGGAAGAATAGGCCTTCAATAACCGGTGAACTATCAAATCCGGATAGCGCCGAATCGGCGATGTAAAATGTGTGTAATATTGAAAAGCCAGCCCGAAATGTCCCAGCGGCTGTTGTGAATAAATCGCCTTTGTCATCGATCTCAGCGCGAACTGTTCGATATAATTTTGGTAGGGTTTACCATGACTCGCTTCGAGTATTTTCTGCATGTGAAGTGACGTCAATTCACGCGGTCTTGAAAAATTCAAACCCAGATGTCTTAATCCCAAGAAAAAATCATCCACATCCTTTTTCGATGGCGGTTCGTGAATCCGATAGATCAACGGCAAACGCTCTTTTTTACGATGAACAGCAATATGTTCCGCTACGCATTTGTTGGCGAGCAACATAAATTCTTCGATCAGTTCATGACTTTCGAGTCGAATGCTTGGCCGGATGTCTACCGGTTCACCATTATCATTCAACGTGATGACCGGTTCCGGAATCTGAAAATCGATACTGCCGGCTGTTTTTCGTTTTTCGCGGAGAATTTTGCTCAGTTTTCGCATCCTGAGCAATGTTTCTGAATTATCACCCGTTTGGCTATCCAAAATCGACTGAACTTCAGTGTAATTGAATCGGCGTTTAGAACGAATCACGCTTGGAAATATTTCATATTGAAGCATTTCTCCCGTCGGCGAGATTTTCATGATGACCGAAAAAGTCAGGCGTTCTTCGTCTGGTTGCAATGAACAAATGAAACCGGAAAGCCGCATCGGAATCATTGGAACAAATGAATCTGTAAAATAGACGCTGGTTCCCCGTTTTCGCGCTTCCAGATCAGTGGCGCTTCCTTCCGTTACATAATGACTGACGTCTGCGATGTGAACTCCCAACTTCCAATTTCCGTCAGCATCGGAAGTTAGCGAAACCGCATCATCAAAATCCTTGGCTTCTTTGGGATCGATCGTGAATATTTCATCAGCACGGAAATCTTTGCGTGCAGAAAGTTCCTTTTCAATATCGGGTAATCGAATCGCGTCTGTTTCCGCAATAATTTTCCGGGAAAAATCATCAGGTAAACGAAATGTTTTTTTAACAATGGTCAGATCGTCCTTCGGATTAGACGGCATCCCCAAAATTTGTCCGATCTCCGCGTGAGGCATGGTTCCCGATTTCTCCCATGAAAATGTTGTCAATTCTACCAGCATCCCGTCGCGAATTTGCTGATACTCACCGACGATTTCAACGCGGATACGTGGATTTGGAGATTCGAGATATGCATACCACTTCGATGGCGCTTTCGATAAAACGGCGAAGATCGGTTCTTTTGCACGTTTGACGACGCTAAGAATTTTCCCTTCACGATTTCTGCCGGATTGTTTTCTAAGTTTTTCAATACGAACAACGTCGTGATGAAGAGCATTCAGCGTCTGTTTTTCCGGAATGAAAAATTCCTCGCCATCAGGCGTTTTCACGAAAGCAAATCCTTTGCTGGTGAACGAAACAACGCCTTCCGCTTGTCTGGACCGATCCGGTTTTAAAACAGATTGTCGTTGCCGTTTTTCGATTTTTCCTTCCGCCGT
Source organism: Fidelibacterota bacterium (assembly GCA_028719225.1). Classification (GTDB taxonomy): domain Bacteria; phylum Fidelibacterota; class UBA2242; order UBA2242; family UBA2242; genus 0-14-0-20-45-22. The sequence goes on from JAQUKI010000125.1 coordinate 6,336, forward strand.
TAATTTCCGGATCAATCGTTTGAAGTTCAGATAATCGGCGGATGATACACGGAGGCTTTTCGCCAACTTTTTCGGTCTGAAAAGCGCCCCTTCATTTTTCGCCAGATGAGTGAGAATTTCCGCTTCCCATCTCTTTTCCATATCGATTTGTGGATAATTCTTACGTGTTTTCTTCAAAATTGATTCTCCAGAAAAACGTGGATTTTTGCCGTCGAGAAAGTGTCTTTTTCGCCGAATCCATAATCGATACCGATGACGCCCATCCGCGATTCCAGACGCATTCCGACACCAAACGAATTCGGAAAGCCTCGCTCGACCGGTGACTTTTGCGCCATCTTATAATATCCCTGATCGAAGAAAACATAAACACGGCTTAAGTTACCGATCAGCCAGCGGATTTCAAACGACAGCCAGCCAGTTTCCGTCCCGTGAAAGAAATCGTCCGAATAACCTCTCAAACTTTTTGCGCCTCCGAACCAGAATTGATCGGCATAAGTCAACTGCCCTGATGAAATCCAATTCCCGGAATATTGTCCGCTGATCGAACCAACCCAAGATCCGTAAAACGGGAAAACGCTTTCAGCCATGATTTCCGACTGATATTGCACACGACGACGTGTTTTTTCAAGTTTCCGATCGCCGATCGAACATTCCGCTTTCAGTTGAAATCCACGTCTTGGATTCAACGGTTTGTCTCTACAATCTTTCACGAGTTGAAGTCCAATGGACGTGGTTTTTGAGGATGTCAGGCCGAGCGTTGTCTGTCCGCTGGGTGTCGGTAATGTCGATTCACGACTGAATTTAACTTGTAAATCACCGTTTGTTAAATATTTACCAATACCAAGTTCTATCTGACGTGTGACTAAAACTGTATCGCGTAAAATCTGCTGGAATTCACCTTCACCAAACAGTGACGTTCTCCAAATCCACGGTTCGGCATAAGTCACATAAAGTTCTTGCGAATATTCGTTGATCTTCGACCAATAGATCGAAACGCGTCTGCCGGTTCCGGATAAGTTCTGTATTTTCAAATCGATCTGACCGGTGAAATATCCTTTCTGGTCGTTTTTCTCCGGAACATAACCGATAACGCCTGTGAAACGATTATCAGGTTTTTCCTGTATATCGACGACCATTCCAAAACCGCCTTCTTTCGTCCGAACAATTTCCGGTTGAGAAGTAATTTCCAGAAACGGGTATTTTTGAAATGAAGCGCGAATTGCCCGGTTCATCGACTCACTCCAAATCATTTTCTGGAATCGCTGGATTTCCCTGTTTAACAATCGGCTACTTGTTTTTTCATTGCCTTCAAAGTAAAATGTATCGATCCTGACTTGCTCACCCCAACCGACACGGAGAAATGGATTCAGATAGGTTTTCCCTATTTTTTCATCAGGTATTGCATCGATCATTTCCATA
>JAQUKI010000126.1 GCA_028719225.1 Fidelibacterota bacterium
CACGACTTACTCCGTCGAAGCCAACTCACAAAACACATACACGCGGGGGCTGGAATTTTCCGTGCAGACCAATCCATTTACACCGTTGAAAATGAAGTTGAGAGTCGAAGCGGCTTACAATTATACAGCCGGCGACCTGAAGGGTTATGAATACGGTGATACGTATTTGCGAGACACATCGCTGAATGTAAATGTCAAACCATTCTGGAATGTCGTTAATCCCCGCTCGGAAAATCTGCTGGTGAATTATAAACTGGAATTCACCGTCAAAGAGATTGGCGCGTGGGTGACGATCGAGGCGCAACAGGTCGTTTTCGACAAGGATTGGTACGTCGGACTATCGGATTCAATCGCCGTTGGATATTTGACTTATAACGGAGATAGAGTCAAGTTTTTAGAGTCTGAAAGAGTCAGTAATATCGCTTCGGCGTACAAACGGATTTATCTGGATTACTGGAAAACCGCAGAAAATATAACCAACATCTGGTTGTTCAATCTTCGCGTCAGTAAATCGCTTTTTCGAGGTTCCGAAATCTCATTCTTCGTGAATAATATTTTCAATTCGCATCCGCGGTATCGAAGAAAACGCACATCAGCCGGAACATATACTTATACGATGCTGAATCCCGACCTTTATTTCGGCGTCGAGATCAGTGGAATCGTAGATAAGTTTTTCGAAAAAGGAAAATGAAAAGTATGAATAGAAAATTAGCCTGCTTTTTCCTTTTTCCTTTTCTGTGGTTCGTATCTTGCACCGAAAACGTAACACCTCCGGATTCGATGCGACTTGATTTGAAAGTTACCGTTGTGGATACGACGGGTATTACAGCGGAAATGACAGGAAAAGACGAGGTCCAGGATGCAAAAATCTTTATCAATTCGGTTACATATTACAATTATTTCGATACACTGACAGACTCCGGCGGCCAGGCATCATTCGAAAAAATCCTCCCGGATCAATATAATATTTCGGTTACCAAGAAAATTGTTCAGACGATCGATGGAAAAACGGTCGAACGTGTTCTGAACGGCCAGATGTCGAATATCGAAATTTCTGGCGGCGATACCGAGGTGACCGTTTATGTTCAACCGACTTCGTTAGGAAAATTGATTTTCAGTGAAATCTATTACAACGGCTCGCCATCAAGAATACGTCCAAACTATTACCACGATCAGTTCACCGAGATATATAACAACTCGACGGATACGCTCTATCTCGATGGTAAAATCATCTGCGATGCCGAATACGGATATATCGATGAAGAATATATCCATTGTGTTCACGCGAATCAATTCCCGGGGACGGGAAAAGATTATCCGATCCTTCCCGGTGAAATGAAGATCGTCGCGCAGGATGCTATCGATCATACAATTTTTGTTCCTGTCAGCGTAGATCTGTCAACTGCCGATTTCGAGTACTATGTTTACGATGAAGACGATGTCGATGTTCCGAGTGTGACGAATATGGTACGCATTCATCATAAATATGGCAGAGACGTTCTTTATTCTGTCATGAATTGTGCGGTCGTTTTACTGGAAGTCGAGGATCCGTACGCATACGGATACGATAATTACGAATGCATCAAATTTCCCAAATCCGCGATTCTGGATGGCGTCGATTACCGGGATAACCTGCAGGAGGTCGAATATAAGCGCTTAGACCCGTCGATTGACGCGGGATTGACAGGCGGTTTTCCAATGTACTCGAACAAGTCCATCCAACGGCGGATCGATTACATAGACAACGGCAGAGTTGTTTTAATGGATAACAACAACAGCACGATCGATTTTCAGGTGCTGAATCATCCGACACCCGGATACTTTTTTGATGAGGCTGTCAAATAATGTTCATTAGTGCCTCATCACGCAGGTTTACGTTTTTTTTACTGATGTTTGCGGTTTGGATAAATACTTCGGCGCAGAATTTGGCCTTCGAATATTTACCCATCAACCATTATCTGGGAATTTCCGATTCCGCCCTCATTCTGGGATCGAATCAAAATCCTGCGTGGCTGTTGTCCGATCAAACGAATGACTTCGTCCGGTATGGCCTGAGTTCCGATTCATATTCCGGAGACTTCCACCGTCCGTTCGATCCGGGCGCCAAAACTGACATGATTTGCGCAGCTTCCGGTCTCCGGCATTTTTCAGAAAGACATGTGCTCGCGGGAAGTTTCGCTTATCATAATCAGCAGATTTCACAAAAAATGTGGACGCATCACCGAATGCCATATATTGGAAATCCATTTCTGATGGCAGATAGTTCAGTCGGCGGTTTCCGGCTGAACGGAATTCTCTGGGAAGTTCGATATTCGGCAGAATTGATACGCCGGCGGTTGTACGGCGGATGCTCGATTTTTTATAACGTCGATGAAGAATACAAGACGGTTTTTCCAAAAACGCAGGTGAAACACCGGGATCTGGCGATTGGATATGGACTTGCATGGAAATCGGGAAAGGCACTCGATCTGGGAATTTCCGGTAAATACTTCGATTTCCAGGAAAATATCTCGACTTCGCAGTATAATCAGGATCAGGAAAAGACGCCGCTGTTTTTTAAAATTCGCGGCATGGATAATCCGCTGATTTTACGCGGTGAAACCAGCGAAGAACGGTTGATCGACATGCAGGGATATTCCGTACTGCTTGACGGAAAGATTGGGCGGAACGGGATTGCCTCAATCGGCTTTTCCGGCGGATATGAACATGTCCGGTCGGGAAGTGAAGACGGCGGCGCTTATCCGACATCGCAGGGGAAATGGTCGTCGGATTTGATCTTTTTTTCAATAGACTTTCGACAATGGCTCAACCCACAGATCGGGTATTCGCTGACTTCGTCCGGAACGATCAATGAGCAATCGGCGACGCATCCGGATTTCGATTCAAAAATCTATGATTTTCGGAGCCAACAGATCACGGGCGGGTTTGGAATTCATTTCCGGAGTGTGAACGGGAATGAATTCTGTCCGAGAGTCTACTATTCATCGGCGACCTATAAACGGACCGATCTGTTTAACGGAATTCTCCAGTATTTTCCGTCCGAGATAATCGGTTGGAGCATCGAACAGAAATTTCCGGGGAACGGAAAATTCGATCTCAGTCTATCTGTCGGTAGCGATACCAAACATTGTCTGAAATCGACGGTGTTTACCGAAAGAACCGACTGGTATTATCAGCAAATCACCATTCTGGAGCAGGAATTTTATGAAACGGACGCTGACCAGTTTTGGTATCAAGCGAAAATGACGGTTCATACGAAAAATGATTTGAAATATTCCTTATCAATAAAGGCAGCGTTTATCACGCCATTGAACGAAGAAACCTACAAATCCACGAACAGAAATTCGCTTACAGTCAATTTGGTCGTTGAAAAGATAAAACAATAAGCGAGAGTTATAAAACCAATTATTCATTCATGAGAAAAAGATGATCCGAAGAAAATTAATGCGATGTGTGGCTTTGACCGCATGTTTGGGAAGTTTGTTTCAGATCAGCAGTGCGAGACTAAAAATTATTTCGCCACGCCAAAATCACGCCACATCATTTGCCATTATAATCGACAATGAGACATTTGAGCGAACTGAAAAGGCCGTTTTAGCCTATCGGGATGCCATCGAATCGGACGGTTTATCGACGTATGTCGTCACCGATCAATGGAACCGGCCCGAAGAGGTCAAAACGGCCATTCTCCAATTGACTCGAAAAAAAATTCCTCTGGAAGGAGTCGTCTTCATTGGCGATATTCCGATTCCAATGATACGCGACGCTCAACATCTCGCGTCGGCTTTTAAAATGGATCAGGATCGCTACCCGTTCATTCGCTCTTCGATTCCGTCCGACCGTTTTTACGACGATTTCGATCTGAAATTCAAATTTATCCGGCAGGACACGACGAATCTACTTCTATTCTATTATTCATTGACGGCAGAATCCGAACAAGTCATTCACAAAGATATTTATTCGGCGCGGATCAAAGCGCCCGTTTCCGACGCATCGAAATATAGAATTATCGAAAAATATCTCTGGCGCGTTTCACAACAAAAATCCCAGCAGGAGACGCTGGATAATATTTTAACTTACACCGGTCATGGCTATCATTCGGAGGCATTGAGTTCATGGGAAGGTGAAATTTTGTCACTTCGTGAGCAATTTGCCGAACTTTATAGCTCAAATGGAAATATCCGAAATTTTTATCACTCGATGTCCACGCAGATGAAAGGCATCATGCTGAATGAACTTCAGCAGCCGAAACTCGATGTGGCGTTGATTCACGCACATGGCGCCACGGATACACAATATCTGATCGGCTACCCGCCAGCCCAGATGATTGATGAGAATATTTCGGCTATCCAGATGTTTTTACGCAGCAAACTTCGAGAAGCCAAACGCCGGAAAAAATCGATTGATGAAACTAAAAAATATTATCAGGAAAGTTATCAGATTCCGGATGAATGGTTCGAGGGCGCTTTTGTTGACTCCGTGATTTTATCCGATTCGGTGTATTCGGCGAAGTTGGATATTTACACGTCAGATGTCGATCAGATTTCACCGCAGGCGGAAGTCATCATGTTTGATGAATGTTTCAACGGCGCTTTTCAGGAATCGCCATATATCGCGGGAAGTTATGTGTTCGGGAATGGAACGACAGTCGTCGGGATCGCCAACACGGTGAATGTCAAACAGGATATTTGGGCAAATAAACATCTCGGGATTCTGAAGGAAGGCGTTCGAGTCGGCGAATGGCATCGGACAAGGAATTATCTTGAATCGCATCTCATCGGCGATCCCACTTTTCATTTTGCATCGCGAAAACCTACTGACTTGCCGCAATTGGCAGGGTACGATCCTAAACAAATTGCTACTTGGCAGATACTCGCGAAAAACGACGATGTGAATCTGCGTGCATTTGCGATTTTTAGACTGATGATGGAGGATGACGGAATTTCAGATAAGGAACTTGCAAAGTTGGCACAGAGAGATCCTTCGTTCATCGTGCGACTTTCGGCATTGAAAGGTTTAGCTACCCGACGTTCGTTAGAATTTGAAGACCTTTTACCTCTCACAGCCAACGATTCCTATGAATTGATCCGCCGGTTCAGCATGCAGTGGATGGGCGTCGTCGGACGTGAAGATTATCTGCCGATTCTTGTGGAAAAAATGATCACCGATCCGTCCGAACGAGTGAAAGCGGCGGCAAAATCTGCCATCGAAGAAATCAATCCTAATAAAGCGCTGAATATATGTCTGGATTACGTTGGAAAAATGCCGAAATCTGATTACATGGATGATCTTGAGAAAAATATCCGTTTTACCGCTGAACGTTCGGACAAATGGCTGAATCAGGAACTGATCCCGAATCTTCTGAGCGATACCGTGAAAGTAAAAGGTCGCCTCGACGCGATCCGGACTTTTCGGAATTACCAGTTTACGGCGGCAATTCCCGGTTTAATGACTGTCGCTTCGAATCCGGCGATGGAATCCCAAGTGCGAATCGCGGCGCTGGAATCTCTGGGTTGGTTTGTGTTTTCATATCAACACAACCAGATTATCGCTGCTTGCGAGAGCATTAGAAAAACGGATCGGGATGCAGGTGTCAAGGCTGAGGCGCTGAAGACCAGGAATCGGATTTTAGTCGGAATGACCGATCCGGTAAATCCGTAAAGTATTTTGAAAATATTTAAAAATTTCTATTGACAATCAGGAATTTCATCAATATAATTAACCGTCGGTATTTAAACAGGGTTAAGAATCAGAAATTTTTGCACTTTATGTCTTCAGCGTTAATTGACTTCGTAGTTTAATCGCGTGTCTTTTATTAAAGAAAAAGACTGAAGTAATTGGGTCATTTGTGAGGTAGTGAGGGAAAAAGTGTTTCATGAAGTAAAATCACGAAATCCACGGAAGAGATGCCGGGCATGTATCACAATTGGACTGATCGTATCAATTCTTTCTTTTGCAGGCGCTTGTTTAGTTGCATCTGCTCTACCGAACACTTCAATACCGTTAACTCGATATTTATTAATTTCGGGAATGGTTATGGGATTGATTGGAACCATTGTTGGAACGATCTTGTGTTTAGCCGGAATCCGCATCTGGTGGCAACATCACGTTCATTTCTAAAAAAGATTGATAACAGATCAACCGAAAACATGCTCAACCATCCGGCCGACGTGAATTGCAATTGCCGGCGATGCTGTCAAGCCGGGTGATTCGATACCGATCAAATTGATCATTCCCGGTAATCCCTTTTCGGATTCTTCCACAATGACAAAATCCCGGACGTCACCGCCCGGTTTCTGAAGTTTTGGGCGGATGCCGGACATTTCGGGCGTTAGATCTTCCGGTTTGAGAAACGGCAGAAATGAGCGCACGCTTTCGAAAAATCCATTTTGATGATCGGCGTTAACTTCATAAGAGACTTCATCCACGTAAAAAGCATTCGGTCCAAGGGAAAATGTTCCGTCTAATCGCAGTCTTGTATGAATTCCCAGGCTGATCGCTGTTGGCGTCGGATAGATCAGACGGTTGATTTTTCCGGTATGTTTAGCGGCGACATTAAAATATTCACCCTTACACGGATATGTTTGATAACCGACTGACCCGGTATCAATTCCGGCTAACGCGGCGATATGTTCGGCGCCGATTCCCGCGGTGTTGATAACGAACTTTGCCGCGATTTTTTCCACTTCTCCGCCCGAGTCCTGAATGGAAATATGATAATCATTCGGAGTTTTTTCGATCGCAATTACATTGGAATGATAAGCGATGACAGCGTTATTCGCTTCCGACTGAGATTCATAGAATTTCATTAGTTGGTGAACATCAACCAGGCCGGTTTCCGGACTGAACAAACCGAACTCGGCGGAGATGTTTGGTTCCATTTGATTGATCTCTGTTTTTGATAGAAATCTCAAACCGGGCGCATGATTTCTGGTTCCCTGCTCAAAGAGATGCCGGACATTTTGAATTTCTTCCTGCGTGTTGGCAACGATGATTTTTCCCGTTTTCCGAAACGGAACACCATTTTTTTCACAGAGATCATAAAGCAGACGGTTGCCTTCGACGCATAGTCGTGCTTTCAGTGAATTCTCCGGATAGTAAATTCCAGCATGGATGACCTCGCTGTTTCGGGATGATGTTTCCATCCCGAAAGACTCGTGTCGTTCAAGAAGGAGCACTTCTTTGTTTAAGTGTGAAAGGTTTTCGCAAATTGCCAAACCGACGACGCCTGCACCAATAATGGCAATATCGACATGTTCCATTTCAATATCCTTTGGTATTTATTCTGAAAACTAAAACTTTTCGAAATGAACGCGATTGGCATCGAATTGCGTGCGCGACGGTTTTTCTTCCGCCGGATGACCGATGGCAATCATATTGAATAGACGAATATTTTCAGGCAAGGCAAACAGTTCGGTCGATAATATTGTCAGACCGGAATTTGGATGATAGCCGATCCATACACCGCCAAGACCCAGTTCTGGCAGTGAAAGCAGGATGTTTTCTGCCGCTGCTGCGCAATCCTGATCCCAACGTTTGGATGAAATTTTAATATCTCCGCAGATGGCAATGCAAACTGGAGCCTGATAAAGCATTTTAGCGTAAGGATGAATATCGGCGATTTTATTCAGTTTTGCACGGTCCTGGATGATGAGAAAATGCCATGGCCGCAAGTTATGAGCGGAAGGGGCTGCCATTGCGGCTTTCAGAATGAGATCTAAATGTTC
>JAQUKI010000127.1 GCA_028719225.1 Fidelibacterota bacterium
CTCTACACAGACGCGCCCCAAACGATTCGGTGTTTTTTTAGATAACATCGCTTAAATTTGATTCGTGAACCTTTTCAGCGCAAAGATCGATGAACTCCTGCGGCAGATCAACGAAGCCAATCATGCCTACTACGTGCTCGACAATCCAACGCTCAGCGACGCCGAATATGATCGGCTGATGCGCGAACTCGAACGGTTAGAGGCGGAATATCCGCAATTCATCACTTCCGATTCGCCGACCCGGCGCGTCGGCGCCAAACCGCTGGACGAATTCAAGACCGTTACGCACCGCATACCGCTCCTCAGTCTCGATAATGCCATGGACGAAGGCGAAATTCACGATTTCGCTCAGCGTGTTCTGCGCGGATTGACATCGGACGAAAATATCGTATTCGTCGCCGAGCCGAAAATCGACGGTCTGGCGGTGGAACTCGTTTTTGAGAACGGCGTCTTTGTCTCCGGCTCGACACGCGGTGACGGCATGACCGGCGAGGACATCACGCAAAATCTGAAGACGATCCGTTCCATACCACTGAGCCTTCGCCGGGATAAAATTCCCGCTCCTAAACTTCTCGAAGTGCGCGGCGAGGTTTACATGGAAAAGGATGACTTTGCCCGGCTCAACGAACAGCAGGAAAAAGAGGGCAAACCGCTCTTCGCTAATCCGCGAAATTCCGCCGCCGGTTCGCTGAGACAACTCGATCCGCAGGTCACCGCCAAACGCCCGTTGAGCATTTTCTGTTATTCGCTCGGCGCGTGTGAAGGCCATACATTTTCGACGCATTGGGAATTCATGCAAACTCTTCCGCAATGGGGATTCCGCGTGAATCCGCTGATCGAACGCTGTGCCGGCGTTGAAGAACTGGTCGCATTTTATCGCAAGATCGAATCCATCCGCAATACGATTTCCTATGACATCGACGGCGTGGTGTTCAAGGTCGATTCACTCGCTCAGCAAACCGAACTTGGAATAAAATCGCGCTCTCCGCGATGGGCGATTGCCGGGAAGTTCAAGGCGCAACAGGAAGTGACGCAAATCCTCGAGATCGAAGCGAGTGTCGGTAGGACCGGCGCCATCACGCCCGTGGCGCATTTTCAGCCGGTGCAGATCGGCGGCGTCATCGTCTCGAATGCCACACTTCATAATCAGGATGAGATCGACCGCAAAGATATCCGCGTTGGCGATTGGGTCGTCATTCAGCGTGCCGGCGATGTGATCCCGCAGGTCGTAAAAGTCATCACGGAACGTCGCACCGGCGATGAAAAACCTTACCGGATTCCGCCTGTCTGCCCGGTTTGCGGCGGACATGTTGTTCGTGACGAGGACGAAGCCAAGCATCGGTGTGCGAATATCAATTGTCCGGCACAGATTCGCGGGAGCATCCGGCATTTTGCCGAGAAACGCGCGATGGACATCGAAGGCGTCGGCGATAAACTCGTCGAGCAAATGGTCGATGTCGGCCTGATCCGGAACGTTTCCGACCTCTATTATTTAACGAAAGCGCAGTTGCTGACGATGGAACGAATGGCGGAGAAATCGGCGCAAAATATTCTCGACGCTATTGAATTCAGCCGGAAAACGACGCTCGCACGATTGATTTATGCTCTCGGCATCCGTAATGTCGGTGAACACATGGGAAAAGTGCTGGAAAAAGCATTCGGCTCGCTGGAGAAAATTCAGATGGCGTCGCTCGATGTGTTGACGTCGGTTGAAAGCGTCGGACCGATCGTTGCGCAATCGATTCGCAATTTCTTCGATGAACCGGCGAACGTTCAGACTGTTCGGCGATTATTGGAAGGCGGCGTAAAGATCGAAGCCACAGAGAGACCATCGGAAGAGTCACCGATTGCCGGGAAGACGTTCGTTTTTACCGGATCGCTGGCGACGATGACTCGGGATGAGGCGAAGGACCTTGTTGAAAGTCTTGGCGCGGTCGCTTCTTCATCGGTCAGTAAAAAGACGGATTTCGTCGTCGTGGGAACAGATGCGGGGTCGAAAGCGGACAAAGCCGAAGAACTTGGCGTAAAAACCCTGAACGAAGATGAGTTCCGGGCGCTGATCGGCGGAATAAGTAAGTAACCGAGGTTTCAATTTCCCAGATACGGATTGAAATAGCCATGCCGGAGATTCGGGTAAGTCTTTCCGAACCGCTCGATCATGTTCCGGATGCCGATTCCTTCTTCGTCGGGCGGATTCATCGTTTCCCAGTACCATTCCGGATCGATGTTCAGGTTACGCCATTGGATCAGGTCGATGTCGTATTTCCCGATCAAATCTTCCACCGCGGCGATCTCTTCCGGCTGGTCGGTAAATCCCGGGAAGACAAATAGATTGATCGATACGAATCCGTTGAGTTCCTTCATCACGCTAATGGATTCCAGAACGTCATCGTACGAATAGTTCGTCGGTTTATAATATTTTTCGTAGAAATTGCGCCGCGCGGAATTCATCGAAACGCGCATACTATCAAGTCCTGCGATGCGTAGTTGACGGACGACACCCGGCTTGCTGGCGTTCGTGTTCAGGTTGATCGTGCCTTTCGATGTTTTCTGGCGGATGCCTTTGACGGTCTGGATCAATAGATCGGGATTCATCAACGGTTCGCCTTCACATCCCTGCCCGAAACTAACCACCGGAAGCGGCGCAGTCTCGAGATGCGGAACGGCAATCTCGATGATTTCATTTGCGGTTGGCGTGAAGTCGATGCGGAACTGGGCTGCGCAGACGCCGGAATCTTTTTGAAGCGAGATACAACCGAGGCAATTCGCGTTGCAGGCGCGGGAAGTCGGCAATGGCATTTCCCAGCGATTCAGCAGATAATTCAACGCTGCCGGACATCCGTAAGTCAGCGCACAATTGTTGATCAAATGCGCAGCAAGCCGGTTGTTCGGATATTTCTTCGACAGCTTCTTGGCGCTTCGTTCGATCTGCGGACGGTTGACGAGAAGCGGATCCTGGCGGATGTCCGGGTCGATTCGCGTCGCCGGGACGTAGAATTTGCCGTCATACCAGCCGACAGCGCAATAAGCGTAGAGCGACAACCATGGCGCGTCCGGTCTTCGTTCCCACGCGGCGTGATAGCCGATCGTGTAAGCGGGCGCAACGAAAGCGGCGACCGGAAGGAGTTTTTCGCCGTCGGATTCTTCGAGCGTTACGATTTCGCCGGTCTGCCGGTCAATTCCAACCGGCAATCGTCCCGGCAATTCCATCAGTTGACTGCCGTCCGGCAACGGAATCCACTCGTCCGGTTGAATTTCCAGGATTCTCTCTCCGGAGACACCGATCGCGCGATAATTTTCCATGTCGGTCACATTGCCTTTGCCGTCCGAAACGACGAGCGATGGTGAAATCTGGTTGTTTGAGTGCGTCACTATAAAATCCTTTCGTCGAAAAACCGCCGGAATTTATCGACTTTCGGTTAAATAACGAAGTCTGACTTCGATTTGTGTTTGGATCAGTAGGGAACAGAATTTCTATTGGAAACGAAAAAGGTTTCGGATTAAATTCACTCCGTCGGTTTTAAAATTGTACAATTTTGAGTAGAAGATGAGCAATAATCCGGTTCCAAGAGCGACATGGATTCTCAGTTACGGTGACATGGTGACGCTGTTGCTGACATTTTTCCTCATGATGATCGTCGTGTTGAACGAAGCCGAAAACACGATCTACCAGATGGTTGATGTGTTGTTGAACGAAACCCAGCAAAACCTGAACAATTATGTTCGCGTTGAAAAACTCAATAAAAACATTACGGTCAACCGAACGACCAAAGGCGTTCAACTGACGATCAGCGGCGAATATTTCTTCGACGTCAACTCGGCGGAAATATCGGAGAATCTTCGTCCGATCCTGGACCATATCGGGAATACGATCCGGCATTCGCGGATGTTTGCGCTGGAGGAAGACGCGGAAATGAAATCCTTCTACGAAGCCATGAAAAAGTATAATCACGTTCTCAACGTCGAGATTCGCGTCGAGGGGCATACGGACAACTGGGCGATTCGCGGCGGAAAATATGCCGGCAACTGGGAGTTGAGTTCCGCACGGGCGCTGGAAGTCGTGCGTTATCTCAGTGAGGTTTCCGGAATTGAAGAGAGTAAATTCTCTGCGCTGGGTTACGGCGAATTCCGGCCTGTCGCTGACAATTCTACCGAAGAGGGACGTACGCTAAACCGGCGAGTTGAAATATTCATCGACGCCGATCTTCAGGAAATCCAACCCAAAAAAGCCGGACTCTGAACTGCGACGGTCGGTCGGTTCATCTAAAAGCACTTTCCGTTTTTCTTCTTTTGACAAACACTGTTGTTACAGTGATAACAAATTTCATTGATGAGCGGTTTGTCATCGAAGAAATCCCGGATGTTCTGGCAGGTCGTTTCGGCGATGTTTTTCATCGCTTCTTTTGTGAAGAATCCCTGATGCGATGTGATGAGTACGTTATTAAAAGTGAGTAAGCGCGCCAGCGTATCGTCGCTCAGAATCTGGTTGGAGAAATCCTCGAAGAAATATTTGCTTTCTTCTTCGTAAACATCGAGTCCGGCGGAGTCGATTTTCTGGTTTTTCAACCCTTCGATAAGCGCCTGCGTGTCGATCAAATGTCCGCGTCCGGTGTTGATCAGCATGACGCCGGATTTCATTTCCGCGATAGCCTTTTCGTTGATCATGTGGAAGGTCTCTTTGCTAAGCGGGCAATTCAGTGAAATGACATCCGACTTTCGATAAAGCGTCTGGAGATCGACATAAGTGACATCGTTTGCCTTTGCAAACTCAATGTCCGGAAACGGATCGTAGGCGAGTATCTTCATGCCAAAACCGGAGAGAATATGGATGAGAACTTTCCCGATTTTTCCGGTTCCGATGATGCCGGCGGTTTTGCCGTGCATGTCGAATCCGATGAATCCGCTGATCGTGAAATTATTATCACGGATGCGGTTGTAGGCGCGGTGGATTTTCCGGTTCAGCGCCAACATAAGGGCAACCGTGTGTTCGGCGACTGCAAACGGAGAATAGGCGGGAACACGCATGATGTGCAGATTTTTATACGCGGCACGAAGATCGACGTTGTTGTAACCGGCGCTTCTCAGCGCGATCAACTTGACGCCAAACGATTTGAACAGATCGATTGTTTCTTTCGTGAGCGGATCGTTGACAAAAATGCAAACGACGTCGGCATCTTTAGCAAGGATCGCTGTATCGACCGAAAGATGAGCGTTGAAATATTTAAATGAAAATCCGTACGCGGAATTGACAGTGTCGAACGATTGGATGTCGTAAGGTTTTGCGTCGAAAAATGCAATTTTGATAGGTTCCATAACGTTCCTCCCAAAAATCGATGGTTATTTGGTACTGAGCGAGTCGATCGGTGTAAACACGAGATCGGAATAGACGCTAACCTTGTCCTGTTCCAGAAGCAATGTTTCATTTGTAGTTGAAATCGACATGCTTTTTATGGTTCCGTCCGGGAGATCGATCGAGATTTCTTTTTGGATCGGCTGAGGGCCGGCGAATTCAAAGGCGGGGCGGTAATATTTGGCGATGTCGATCGTACCGATGGGAATCTCTTTGCCGAAAAGCCGGAAGAAGAGTTTGACATTAGCCTCGCGAACCTGAATGCGGATACGGTTTGTATCGCGGATGTATTGAATATCAACCTGCCCTTTCGCGTCTTCGGTAGTTTTGAAGACACCGGCTTCGACTTTTACTTTTGCATAGAAATGGGCGATGCCCGGTTCGATATCGACTTGCGGATGTATCACTGTCCATTCGTATTTGATGTCGGCCTTTTTACCGGTTCCGGTCACCGGGCCGATACTGTCAAAAAAAGCGTTGATCATATTTTCATGGATCGAGACCCCGACGTGTCGCGGCGCCGTTTGAGTAAAAGCGCCAACGTTCCAAACTAAAACGAAAGTAAAAATGAGAAGTACAATTTTAATATTTCTGTTCATTTTGATACCTTATAACCTACAATTATGTCATGAAATCACCGGAATTTACAATTTTCCCCGGGAAAAATGCTAATTGACCTGAAAAAATTCTTTTATTTTTTCTTGTGATCCGATATATTCTCTTCCGATGGTTACGAAGTCGAAAAGAAATCTGGTTCAGTGGTGGTGGCGCAGCAGTATTTTCTTTTCGGGTTCGCTGATCCACATTAAAAACTAATTTAATTTAAAAATCACCTTAGAGATCGCAGAGCCTGAAAAGACCTGCGACGGTGGTCGTTTTATATGAAAAAAAGAAGGAGAATCATGATGATTGAAAAGTTACCAAATGAAAACGGATATTTCGGAGAGTACGGCGGGAGTTTCGTTCCGGAAAATCTGCAAGGCGTTTTGAACGAAATCACAGCCGCTTATATGCAAGTTAAGGAAGATCGGTCGTTTCAGGACGAATTGACATATTTGTATCGTCACTACGTCGGGCGTCCGAGTCCGGTCTATCCGGCGAAGAAATTATCCGAAGTGATTGGTGGCGCGCAGATATTTTTAAAACGGGAAGATTTGAATCATACCGGCGCGCACAAGATCAATCACTGTCTCGGTGAAGCGTTGCTTGCAAAGCGAATGGGTAAGAAGAAAGTGATTGCCGAAACCGGAGCGGGTCAGCATGGCGTTGCGTTGGCGACGGCAGCGGCGCTGGTAGGGTTAGAGTGCGATATTTACATGGGCGAAATCGATATTGCCAAAGAGCACCCAAATGTTGTCCGAATGAAAATTCTCGGGGCGACGGTCGTTCCTGTTTCGGGAGGGCGAAAGACTTTGAAAGATGCCGTTGACGCCGCATTTATTTCTTATTTAAACGATCCGGTCACACAATTTTATGCCATAGGTTCGGTCGTCGGACCGCATCCGTTTCCGATGATGGTTCGCGATTTTCAGAGCGTGGTCGGTCGCGAGGCGAAAGAACAGTTCAGAGAACTGACGGGAAAATTACCGGATCATTTGGTTGCATGTGTCGGCGGCGGATCGAATGCGATGGGATTATTTACGGCATTCTTAGATGATGCTGGCGTCGAGATGCATGGCGTCGAACCGTCCGGAATCGGATTCAAGGTCGGCGAACATGCGGCAACATTGACACTCGGAACCCCCGGCGTTCTGCACGGATTCAGGTCGTATCTTCTTCAAGATGAAAAAGGTGAAGCGTTGCCGGTTTACTCGGTCGCCAGCGGATTGGATTATCCGGGCGTCGGTCCCCAGCACAGCTATTTGAAAGATATTAAGCGCGTTCAATATCACTGTGCTTCGGATCGGGAAGCGATCGACGCTTTTTATCTGTTGTCGCGTAAGGAAGGCATCATTCCGGCATTGGAGAGCGCGCACGCAGTGGCTTATGCACGGAAACTCGCGTTAGAGATTGACAAGGATAAAACCATTCTCGTCAATCTATCCGGCAGAGGCGATAAAGATATCGATTTTGTGGTTGAGAAGTATGGAATTCCTGAGTAAAACAGGTCGGTTTACAGGATGAAAACGACGGCGGCAACGACGGTCGTCCAAAGCCCCGACTTGTCGCCGGTAGCCGATTGCGTCATGTTGCTTGTCTTGATAATCATGCCGCTGGAATGAAAAAGTTGCTTGCGTTCATC
>JAQUKI010000128.1 GCA_028719225.1 Fidelibacterota bacterium
ACCGTAGCGACCGGCGATACGGCGCTTATTCGTTGGACTCCGGAAATCGTTCAGCAAAGCGATTACAATATATTCGTTCAATTACCTTCGATCGATAATCCAGTCGATTCTTTTACCGTTCGAATTTTTAGTAATAATGTCTGCACACAAACAGTAATTGTTCGTCAGCCATTTCAATCGAGCCAATGGATATATATCGGATCCGCGGCATTTTCACCATCACAAACCAATTATATAGAAATGGAAGCGATCGGAACGGATGCTTCCGGAAAGCAATTCGCCGCTGATGTAATTAAGATTTCCGGCTTGATTCGTGAGCGTGATATGGTGCTGAACACGCCGACGATAAACTTTGGTGAGGTTAGCCAATCGACACCTTATATCTATCAGTTGGAAATACAAAACGCAGGGTCGAACATTCTCACGGTTGAACCTTTGTTTAATTTTAAACAAAACCAGATCAAAAATAAAACGGTTATTGAATTTCCAATTGAAATTCAGCCGATGAGCAATATGACAATTCCATTGAGTCTGGATTTTACCGTTTTAGGGACGGTAATCGATACGCTTGTCATTCATTCGGATGATCCGTACGAATCGGTTTATGAAATTCCCGTGATGGCAGAAGTTCAGCGCTTCTTCATGAGCATCGATAACGAGGATACGGCGAATTATTCCGAAGATAAAAATTGGGCGTATAGTGTTGCTCATGCGTATGGTTTGACAAGCCGAATTTCGTGGCTAAGCGATAATAATCGCGCTTCGGCAACATTCAAAATCATATTACCTGAAGCCGGGTTATACAATATTCTGGAAATCGTTCCAACGACAGTCAATGCCGCAACCAATGCCGCTTACATCATAAAAATCGACGGCGTTGCCATCGATACCGTTTTTCTGAATCAAAATACCGGAAGCGGTGACTGGGTAAAAGTTGGCACTTATCAATTACCGGCGCAAAAACAAATCGAAGTTATAGTAATAGATCTGGGAGGAAGTACTGGCTCCGTTCTTCGAGCGGACGCGATTAAATGGCAATCAACAACCGAAACGCGAATCGCGAATGATTCGAATCCGACTATTCCGGAGCGGCTCGAATTGGAGCAGAACTATCCGAATCCGTTTAATGCTGGTACAAAATTCAATTATTCCATTGCAGAACCGGGGAACGTCGAAATTAAAATATTCGATCTTATCGGACGCGAGATTACGACTCTTGTCCGCAAATATCAGCCGGCTGGATTTTATTCTGTTGCATGGAATGCGGGAAATGTCAGTTCCGGTGTCTATGTATGTGTACTCAGAAATAATTCTCAAGTTCGATTGAGAAAGATGTTGATTGTCAAGTAATTCGACGGAGATTTAAAGAATTCACTATTCGATTCTGGTTATAAAATTGTAACATTCTGCTAATTATCTTGACATGCTGGATCAAATTCCTTAAAATTTTCCGCTCTTTTCCCGAAGTTGTGTAGTCAAGGAAGGAACTTTTGTTAGAACACATCGCTTTTTATTCAGATACAAAACCGGACTTCCCGTTCATCGTATTCGGTAAGAACCAGTTAAGTTACTATCAGGCGTACGGAAAAATTAACGCACTGGCTGAGTATTTATCGAAAAATGGTATGGTCGAAGGTCAGAACATTGGCGTCTTAATGCCAAGTGTTCCGGAATTTGTTCTGACATATTTTGGGATTTTAAGAGCAGGCGGAACACCAGTATTACTCAATCCGGCATTGCCGCACAGTGATCTGGCATCCGTCGCATCAAAACTTCATCTCGACATTATCGTCTATTTCGATGAATATCAGAAAATCGTGACCGAGATGGAGTATCGACGCAATCTTCCTTCCAAAAAGATACTCTTTTCCAAAACTCCGAATGAAAATCCAAACTCTTTAGCGACTATTTTTCGATCCGATGTTTATCCGTTGGCCGGAGAAAAAATCGGATCGAATCATGCCGAAACGATTTTTTTGACTTCGGGAACGACGAACCGGTTCATCCGTCCGGTTATTTTTCCTCATGAAAATTTAAAAAAGAACGCGCATAATTTGCTTTCAGTGATACAGGATAAAGGAAATGTTCGAATGCTGTCCACATTTCCGCTCGCGTCACCATTTTCGCATTTTATGATGATCGATCCGATTATTTTATCCGGCAACACGATGGTTTTGGCAAATGGATTTAGTCCTGAAATTGTCTCGGCAACGTTTTCAGATGAAAAAGTCGATTTTTTATTGACCTTTCCCGAGTATATGAAAAAATTATTATCAGTTACAAGTGCCACTGAAAAACAAATGGCGCTCTCAAAGTGCTTTTCTACCGGCGATTACCTTCCGGTTTCTCTTTTACAAAAGTTTGAAGAAAAGTATCAAGTGCCGGTTTTAGAAGTTTATGGATCGACAGAAACAGGCATCGTCTCGATAAATGCAAACCGGTTTGAAAGGATAATCGGTTCTGTTGGGAAACTGTTAACTCATGAAGCGATTCGCATCGTCAACGATTACAATGCCGAAGTTCCGGAGGAAACAGAAGGGGAACTGTGGATCGACCGTTCATTTATCTTTACAGGCTATTTAGAGGATCACCCCCATAATATTTCATCATCGGATAGATGGTTCCCAACCGGTGATATTGTTAGAATGGATTCCGGCGGTTATTTATATTTTATTTCACGAAAATCCGATAGAATTCTTAGATACGGATACTGGACACATCCGCGAGAAATCGAACTTGTTATCGGACAGCATCCAAAAATATTGGAAACATTCATCGTTCCGCTGGAAAAATCGGAAAAACATCATACGATGAAATTAGTCGTTGTTCCAAGACAAAGCGAAACTATGACTGCAGAAGAAGTATCATCGTTTATTCAGACACACTTGCCAAAATATCTTCAACCGGATTCTATTGAATTTATTGAAACGGTCGAAAGAGACTCAACTGGAAAAGTTCATAGAAATATGATCGATAGAAATTAAATTTGCACATCAATTAATGGAGGATGATTTTGAAAGAGTATCAAACTGAAGAGATTAGAAATGTCGCTGTACTGGGGCACGCTTCCTCAGGTAAAACAAGCCTATGTGAAGCGATGCTTTATACTGCCGGTGCGACGACTCGGTTAGGGCGGATCGAGGACGGAACGACGTTGTCCGATTATCATGATGACGAAATTCAAAGGAAATTCTCGATTTCTTCCTCTTTACTGAATTACGAATGGAATAAAATAAAGACAAATCTTTTGGATGCGCCGGGGTACCTCGATTTTATCGGCGAATCCATTGCGTTGACACGCGTCGCAGATCTTGCGCTGATCGTCGTTCACGGTCAGTCCGGCGTTGAAGTCGGAACCGAACTAATTTTCAATTATGCTAAAAGCGACAATCTTCCGACATGGTTTGTCGTGAATATGATGGATAAAGAACACGCCGATTTTGAAAAAGCAATCAGCGAACTCAGAAAATCGTTCGGGAAAAAAATCGTTCCCATTCAAATTCCGGCGAATTCGGCTCCGGATTTCGATTCGGTGGTTGATATTCTCTCAAATAAAATCAATCGATATTCAAAAGACGGAAAAGGGACTTTTACTGAAGTTGAGATCATAGGGGAATTGGCTTCAGAGATCGAATTGAAACGGAATGAATTGATGGAATCGATCGCTGAATCCGACGATGCTCTATTAGAAAAATTCTTTGAAAATGGGACATTGACCGAAGAAGAATTAAGAGTTGGTCTGAAGAAAGCAATTACGACCTGCAATCTATTTCCGGTTTTAGTTACTTCGGCTTATCAAAATATCGGTGTTCGGAAAGTAATGGATTTGATCAGCAATTATGCGCCGGCTCCGAACGATCGGGAACCTTTACATGGTACGTTTAAAGAAACTGAAGTCAAACGGGCGATGAACGATAAAGAGTTAACGGCTCTGTTCGTTTTCAAGACGATCAACGAACTCCACGTTGGCGAATTATCGCTTTTCAAGGTCATCTCAGGATATTTAAAATCGGGTGTCGATCTTCTGAATACTACCAATAATAAATATGAAAGAATCGGGCAAATCTATTGCTTGAATGGAAAAGAAAAACAGGAGGTAGGTCATCTTCATTCGGGCGATATCGGCACGGTCGTCAAACTGAAATATACACATACAACAGATACACTCTGCGATCCCAAATCGCCGGTCACTTTTCCGAAAATTAAGTTTCGGGCGCCAGTTTTACAGGTAGCGGTAGAGCCGAAGACTCGCGGCGATGAAGAAAAAATTAGTGCCGGACTTCAGTCGCTTGCCGATGAAGATCCGACGATGACATTTCACTTTGATCCGGAACTCAAACAGACGATCCTTTCCGGACAGGGAGAATTGCATTTGACGATTATTCTTGAACGGTTGAAGCAAAAATTTAACGTAGAAGTCAATCAACTGCCACCGAGAATTCCATATCGCGAGACGATTAAGAAACGCGGTGATTCAAAGTATCGTCATAAAAAACAGACAGGTGGTGCCGGACAGTTCGCGGAAGTTTGGATGTATATTGAACCTTTGGAAAGCGGATCCGGCGTTCAGTTTGCGAATACACTTGTCGGTCAGAATGTCGATCGCGTTTTCGTACCTTCCGTCGAAAAAGGTGTTCGGGCGTCTTGTGAAGAAGGAATTTTAGCCGGTTATACGGTTACCGATGTTAAAGCGGTGTTTTATGACGGAAAGATGCATCCGGTGGATTCTAAGGATATTGCCTTTCAGATTGCCGGAAAAGGCGCCTTTAAGGAATGTTTTATGGACGCGAATCCGATCCTTCTCGAACCGATTTTTAACCTTGAAGTGATTGTCCCGGATGAATTCATGGGTGATGTTATGGGAGATATTTCAGTCAGACGCGGAAAAATACAGGGTATGGATGTTGAAGGTCAATTCCAGAAAATCACTGCAAAAGTACCGTTAGCCGAGTTATATCGCTACAGCACATCACTTCGCTCCATGACGCAAGGACGCGGCATGCACCGGCAGAGTTTTTCACATTATGAACCGATGCCACGCGAATCGGCGGAAAAGGTCATTGAAGAATACAGGAAGAAAAGAGAAGAAGGAAACTAATGCCGTTCGACAAACTTTGGGCGCCATGGCGGATCGAATATATCATCAACCCCAAAGAAGAATCCTGTTTTTTCTGTAAATATTCGTCTGAAAATAATGACCGGAAACGGCTGATACTTTTTAGGGGTAAAAATGCTTTTGTGATCATGAATTTTTTCCCCTATAACAATGGTCATATCATGATCACACCGTATCTTCACACCAGTGAATTCTCTGAATTAAATTCCGAGACTAAATTGGAAATGTTCAATTTGATCGAATCTTCAACGAAGATTATCCGCGAAGAGATGCGTGCGGATGGTTTTAACATTGGAATCAATTTGGGATCCGTTGCCGGTGCCGGAGTAAAAGACCATTTGCATATTCACGTCGTTCCTCGCTGGAACGGGGACACCAACTTTATGCCGGTTACCGCCGGAACAAAGGTGATTAGCGAAGGCTTGGAGGAAACATGGGAGAAACTTCGCGATAGATTCGACCTTTTGAAAAGATAACTGCTTGAAATTGTTCTGAAAGTGGTTTAAATTAGCGCGCTTTTTGAATGAAGTGAAATTCCGGAGTAGTCCCGAAGAATCGGGACGGGTGACTGTTATCCCGATAGTTCGGGATGGGAGTTCGAGCCTTACCGGATAAATTGAAATAGGGAAAATTAATTCCGGAGTAGTCCCGAAGAATCGGGACGGGTGACTGTTATCCCGATAGTTCGGAATGGGAGTTCGAGCCTTACCGGATAAATTGAAATAGAGAAAATTAATTCCGGAGTAGTCCCGAAGAATCGGGACGGGTGACTGTTATCCCGATAGTTCGGGATGGGAGTTCGAGCCTTACCGGATAAATTGAAATAGAGAAAATTAATTCCGGAGTAGCTCAATGGCAGAGCGGGTGGCTGTTAACCACTAGGTTGGGGGTTCGAGCCCCTCCTCCGGAGCGTGAAAGTCCTGCAGAGATGCGGGACTTTTCTATTTGAGTAAAGATGAACGGAACGAATTACTCACTATATATTCTTTATTCGGCGAAGATCGATCAATATTATGTAGGGATTTCAAACGATCCGGAAAATCGTCTGTTTTACCATAATCTTGGATTAAAAGGCTGGACCAAAAGAGGAATTCCATGGGAATTGGTTTTCACGAAGTCTTATACGTCCAAGGAAGCGGCCGGAAAAGCAGAATGCTACATCAAGTCTCAAAAGAGCAAGACCTTTATCCGCAAGATCATTCAAGGTGAATATGTGTTACCTGATCAGTATTAAACAGGTGGCAGTTATCCCGAAGGTTCGGGATGGGGGTTCGAGCCCCTCCTCCGAAGCGTGAAAGTCCTGCAGAGATGCGGGACTTTTCTATTTTATTTTCAAGTTTTTTTAAGATTGATATTTTTACTTTTTGATTGAATTTTGTTTTTGTAGATTTGACACGCTTAAATTTGAAACGAGTAACGGAATCGAGGCTTTGAGAGAAATAAAGAAAAAAATTGCTATTTTAATTTTCCTTCTGCCGATCGCGCTTTTTTCACAGGAAAATTCTGTTAAGTCCGAAAATCCCTCTATCGGTAAAATCCTCATTGACGACGATACCAAATATACGACTACTGGTAATATTGGAATGACGATCACCAACTTCGGAACATTCGGAGACGGATTTCAGGAACAGGAGCCGATCGATCAGCCTTCTTGTGTTTTCCCAATTGGATCGGGAATTGAACATCTATTTTTAGGTGGACTTTGGGTTGGAGCCAATACGACAAGCGGAATACATGTCACGACAGGTGCTTTTAACGTTTCCCGATTTTCAGGCGGCGGATCTACAAATTTTGAATTTACTACTACGGCCAGCGAAAATGACCGATTGATAGAACGCTCTTCTTTGACTGATAATAAATACTATTCAGCGTCGGCTGTCAGTCATCAGGATTTTGTGGCTGATTTTACTGATACGAATAAAACAGTTCCTTCGACTTCGGTTACGATTCCTTATCACATACCGCTCGGGTTGGGAGTCCACTTAGAAACTTATGCTTGGAATTATCCTTTCACTGACGCTTTTGTGCTTTTCAATTATACCATTAAAAATGTCAAAAAAGATACTCTCCGGGATGTTTATGTAGGTCTTTGGGCGGATCTGGTCGTTAGAAATACCAACGTTACTCCTCCGCGAGTCGGCTCGCCATTTTATCTCCATGCCGGATCCGGATACATTGATAATGATGATATGCAGTTGGTTTATTGCTACGATTACAATGGCGATCCCGGTTATACCGACAGTTATGTCGCCATGGCTTTTCTTGGGGCCGATCCGTTGAAGAGGGATGGGCAATATTCCGGCGACACATTTCATAACTGGTGGTTATTTAGCGGGGCGACATCTGAAGAAGATCAGGCTCCATCGGATGAGGCTAGCCGTTATGAACGGATGCGTTCGTCGATCAAAGATAATTATTACGAGGCTTCTATTT
>JAQUKI010000129.1 GCA_028719225.1 Fidelibacterota bacterium
ATGGTGACACATTCGCCGGCGTACGCGGATTATTGTCACCGGACGATTCATTTGTTCGACGGCCAGATCGTCACTGAAAATGTCAACGGAAAGTTTCACGTGTAGGTGAATTATGAGAGAAATCGTACTTTCGATTCCTGATGTCGATGTCGAACAGAACATCGAAATTGAAGTGAAAATCAACGGGAAAAAGAAGACTCTGAATTATCGGGTAGAACTCGTATCCTGGGAAAAAGACTTGATTTCGCCGACCGATCAGGTAAATACACTAAGACACATCATCAAAGAACATGAAAAGGACTGGGAACTGATCCAGATTGGTGTTCCGGAAATAGACCGTATTCCGATCATGTTTCGGAAACGAGTTTTACGGGAAATGGCAACCTGAACACGGTTTAGTTTTTCAGTTTGGCGCTTGAACTTTCAGCACATCCTGGATCGTTTTTTCGATACTTCCTTTGGGAAGTGCGCCGACTGCCATTTGCGGCTGGCCATTCATCGGGACAAATAAAATCGACGGAATGCTCCTGATGTTAAAAGCGCTGGATAATTCCGGTTCCTGATCCGTGTTCACCTTGTAAACTTTAATCTTGCCATCATACTTTTTAGATAAATCTTCGAGAATCGGAGCGACCATTTTGCAGGGATGACACCAGTCGGCATAAAAGTCGATAATACACGGGACTTTTCCGGCATATTTCCATTCGGTATTTTTTTCAAAGTCGAACACATCGGTCAGGAATTTTTCTTTCGTTAGTTTTTCAGTCATTTTAATATCCATCGAATTCTATTTTTAAAATTTCGATTGTTTGGAGTAAAGTCAGGCAGATCGGTTACAATTAAAAATTATGACCGATTGACAAATAGGCTAGGCTTCTTCCGTGCAAATCGAATCCATAGTCCAGCGAGATCGGACCGACAGGTGTCGGGATGAGCAGACCGGCTTTGAATCCGGAACGAAGTTCGCGCCAGTTGAAATATTGGATGTCTTCCCAGACATTTCCGAATTTTCCGGCGATTTGATAATAGATACCGGAGGTCAGTGGAGCACGAAATCCGATTCCAAAGGACAGAATCAATCGTCCCCATAATTCATCTTGATGATAACCCGGAAGTGATTCGCTTCCACCCAGACGGAATTTCTCGAAAATCGACAAAGCCGAGGTCAGGTAACCGAATTGAAGATTTGTGGTAAAGGTGTACTTCTCATTGAAAGTTTCAAATGCTGACGATTCGACGGAGATCCGGTCGAACAGGAGCAGTTCGTTTTTATTGAACGAATGCTGGAAGAGGACCTTGTTGATGCGTCCGCGGGTCGGAAGATCGATATCGTCTGTATTTTCGACGAGAATTCTGACCAATAGACTACCGGTTTGGTAATTAGTCTTCGAAATGATCGGACGATATCCGCTGTCCGATTCAACATTTGTCGATTCGTATTGAAAACCGACGGAGGTCAGACCAACCCGTTTAACCTGAATTCCGGAATTGAATTCTATGCCGGTTTTGGTGAATTCCCCAAAACTCGTGCGCTTCATGTTTCGGTAAAGCGGAATGGTTTCTTCCTGCGTGTAAAGAGACAGGTAACCGGTCAGTGTCGTCATCCAGATGCGCGGAATCCGAAAATCCCACGCCAGGCGTTGAAACTGATCGCTGGCGATGAGATAAAACAGATTATCGATTCCGACGCCGAAAAGATTTTTGTATTTCATAGATGCGAAACCGCGTGTTTCCCGCTCGCTGTCATATCGCGCCCCGAAGGAAAACTGGGTTCTTTGTTCCTCTTCGATGTCGAATTTCAAATCAGCGGAATCGCCACCAGCCTGAGTTAGAGAAATATAAACGTTCTTGAAAAGTCCAGTACTATAGAGGTTTTTTACGCTCCTTCGTGCAAGGTTCAGGTTCCATGGGTCGCCTTCATTAAGCACTATTTCACGATTGATTACCATTTTTTTCGTAATAAGATTTGGAGTAAAATCAATCGAGCGAATGAACAAACTGTCCGTCAGAGTAATCGTTCGGTTAAAATGGTCGGCTGATGGTTTGAGGTGGTTCGCATAGAGACTGATTTTTTCGGTCAATAATTTAGTCTGTTCATATCCACGATCGATGAGGGTTTGGATCGAGTCGAAATCGGTCGATGAAATTTCTCCAATTTCCGGATGGATCAATACGTCGGCAAGATGCAGGTTTCGCGTGTCGGAAAAAAAGGAAATCGTGTTGACAGCCTGTCCCCACAGAGAAAATGGGTCGATCTCGTCACCCAACCGGACAATTTTACTGGAAACGTCAACAGCGACGATAAAATTTGCTCCGAGGTCTTTGGCAACATCGCACGGAACATTGTTCGTCAAACCGCCGTCGATCAGTAAAAAGGAATCGATGCTGACGGGTGCGAGAATAAATGGATAGGACGAACTGGCTGTGATGGCTTTCGCGAGATTTCCGCTTTTCAGTATGACAGATTTTCCTGTTCGGATGTCGGTTGCCATTGCCCGGAATGGGATGACAAGGCTGTCGAAATTTCCACCGGTTGCAAACTCAGGATAAATTGTTGCCTGAGGGATACGCTCGGTTATGCCTTGTGTCGATAGTAAATTTTTTGGAAAAACAACATTAAAACGATCGTCGAAACGAAGTGAAAAGATCGCGGGCAATTCGACCATTTTTTGTGAGATGAATTCAATTTCGCGATAGGATTGATATGAAAATAGTTTGAGCCAGTTCGTTTCCTCAGCATAGGATCGGATTTCTTCCGGCGTTTTTCCAGCCGCATACAAAGCGCCGATCAACGCTCCCATGCTCGTACCGACGATCAAATCGGGATAGAATCCTATTTCTTCGAGCGCCTTGATGACCCCGATGTGTGCGAAACCACGCGCGCCGCCGCCGCTTAAAACCAGCGCTGTCTTGACTTCCGTGCTATCTTGGCAAAACGCTGTCTGTGGCGTATTCAGAATCAGCGCAAATGCCAGAAACAAGAAAAGCCATTTGGATTTTACGATAGAATTACACACGTGTAAAACTAATTATTCGTTAGGTTTTAGACAAAGATATTGTTCAGAGTGCGATGTTCCTAAGTGACTTTGGGCAACGAATTGCTTGAATTAACCCGGCTATTGGGCTAATTTAATGCCAGAAAGGATATCATCGATGAACAACAGGATTTATATTTCGTGTGACATGGAAGGAATCGGTGGCGTTTGCAGTGACAGACACCGCGAACTCAAAGATTATTTCTACGAATGGGCACGAAAACTGATGACGCTGGAACTCAATACAGTTACCGGACTCCTTCTCAAACGCGGCGTCAAAGAAATCGTTGTAAACGATTCACACGATTACATGCTGAATCTCCATATCGATGAACTTTCACCTGCGATCCAATTGATCTCCGGCGCGCATAAAACAGATTCGATGATGGAGGGATTGACAGGAGATTTCGACGGCGCGATTTTCATCGGCTACCATGGAAAAGGCGGTTTACATGATGCAGTTCTATCACATACATACGCCGATTCCATTGCCAAAGCGATTCTCAACGATCGCTGGGTCGGTGAAACGACGCTGAATGCCGCTTTTTGCGGAGCGAAAAACGTTCCGCTTCTGTTAGTCGCCGGTGACAATAAAGTCGCGGAAGAAGTTACTGAACTGAAGACCGAAACGAAGTCGGTCATTACAAAAACCGGCATTTCGCGTTCAACGGGGATCATGATTCACCCGACAAAAATCGTCGAACGTTATGAAAAGGCGATCGACGACGTTTTTCTGACGAAAATCGAACCGTTCCGGTTGAATCCGCCATTTCGGTTCGAGGTAACGCTTCGGGAAGCGCAGATGACCGAAATCGCGCTCCGAGTCCCCGGAACCCGACGAATTTCGGATCAAACCATCGGTTTTTCGCATGACGATTATATCACCGCATACCGCGCATTTCTGGCAGTTCAATCCTTAGCATCCAACAATTATTTAAAATGAAAATGAAACCAATCTGGCCACAAATAAAAATTTCCCTTCGCAATAAGTTGATCACTGGAATTATTGCACTGATTCCGATCGCCGTGACGGTCTATTTTTTCAAACTTTTTATCAACCTGTTCGACAACATGGTTCGTCCCGCTCTGGATCCGCTGATCGGTTTTCATATACCGGGACTCGGATTAGTCATTTCCATTCTAATCATTTATCTGCTCGGTGTCGTTATGACGAATGTGCTCGGTAAAGCGATATTTCAGTTGTTTGAAAAATGGCTGAACCATGTACCACTGATCAGGACGGTTTATCAAACGACCAAGCAGATTCTTGGGGCCTTTTCGATGTCAAAATCCGGATTCGAGAGAGTCGTTTTTGTTGAATACCCGCGAAAAGAATGCTGGACGCTCGGATTCGTCACTGGTAACTCGGTCGGAAAAGATGGAAAGAAGTTCGTCAACGTGTTTTTACCAACGACGCCGAACCCGACTTCTGGTTGGGCACTTTTTATCGAAGAAAAAGATGTTCTTCCGTCGGAAATGACGATCGAACAGGGCTTAAAAGTCATCATTTCGGGCGGAGCCATAGCGCCGCAACAGTTGAATATTGTTGGCGAGAAAAAAAAAGAATAGTTATTGGAAATTAACAGAAGGGTATTTAACCTTCGACTTAATCTCAGTCAATTAACTGAAAGTGATTGTAAATGAAAATTAAATATATCGACGGCAGACGGTTCTCGCTCGGCATCCGGGCAGGCGCCAAACGCGTCGTCGATAATCAGGATCATCTGAACGAAATTAACGTTTTTCCCGTTCCCGATGCTGACACCGGCACGAACATGGCTTCGACTCTCCGCACCGTCGTTGAAAATATGGAGGGAAATAATTCGGCGGATATCGACAAATCGAGCAAACAAATAGCCGATTCCGCTCTCGAGGGCGCTCGAGGTAACAGCGGCGTCATCTTAGCACAATTTTTTTATGGGCTTTACAAAGGACTTGGCAAATCGAAGAAAATCGACACCGAGCAATTCGGCCAGGCCGCCAGATCGGCGAAAGAACATGCTTATGAAGCGCTCTCAAAACCGAAGGAAGGCACGATCCTGACCGTCATCAAAGACTGGGCGGAAAATGTACTCGAAAACAGCAAGACGATCCATGATTTCGAAGAACTGCTCGCCAAATCTCTCGAAACCGCAAAACGATCGCTGGAAAACACGCGAAACAAATTAGAAGCGTTGAAATCTTCAGGTGTCGTCGATTCCGGGGCGCAGGGTTTTGTCTATCTTCTCGAAGGAATAACACATTTCATCAACCGCGGGCGCGTGAAAGACCTCGCTCAGCCGGATGACACAAAAATCGGTTCTGTTGTCGCGACTGAAGTCTTGCCGGAAGATATTACTTTTCGGTTTTGCACGGAATGCCTGATCGAAGGGAAAAATATCAACATCCCGGAAATCCGATCGAAGATCGATTCGATGGGCGACAGCATTGTCATTGCCGGTTCGCCGGAAAAAGCGCGCCTTCACATTCACAGCAATGAGCCTGCAAAAGTTTTCGCAATCGTTCGGAAGTATGGAAATTTACTCCAGCAAAAAGCC
Source organism: Fidelibacterota bacterium (assembly GCA_028719225.1). Classification (GTDB taxonomy): domain Bacteria; phylum Fidelibacterota; class UBA2242; order UBA2242; family UBA2242; genus 0-14-0-20-45-22. The sequence continues at coordinate 5,573 of JAQUKI010000129.1, forward strand.
GATGACATGCTGAAGCAATTCAATATTTCACACTGCAAACATCCGTCGATCGCATTGGTAACGGATTCAGCGTGTGATCTGCCGCAGGAAATCATCGATAAATATCACATCTATGTTATACCGGTCCGCCTCAGTTTCGGGCAATCGACATATATCGACAAGATAACCATCACACCGGAATATTTTTACCAGATGATGGAAACGGAACCGCATCATCCAAAGACTTCACAACCGCCGCCGACAGATTTTACAAATGCTTTCGGCTTTTTATTGACGCACTATGAATCGATCATTGCGATTCATTTACCGTCGGTCGCCAGCGGAACATTACAAGGTGCGGTCAATTCTGCCAAGCAATTTCCGGATAAAAAAATCACAGTAATTGACGCGCGGTCACTTTCGGTCACTTTCGGAATGGTCGTACAAAAAGCGGCAGAGCTGATTTATAAAGGTAAATCACATGACGAGGTCGTTTCGATTATTGACAAATTTCCGTCAAAAACACAGTTGTTCGTCAATATTCCGAGTTTGAAATACCTGATGCGAAGCGGTCGTATCAGTAAAGCGAAAGGATTGATCGCTAAGTTCATCAACATAAAGCCGATTTTAAAATTGGATGAACGCGGGATGCCGATCCATTATTCGAAGAGTTTTTCGAATATCGGCGCTGTGAAAAAGGTACTTAAATTTGCGATGACTTTAGCGAAAGAGAAGAAGAATCCACGTTTCGTCGTGGCGCATGCCAATAATCCGTTAATTGCCAGATTCCTGCGGATGAAACTATACAGTGAATTCTGTATGAGCGATATCAGTATTCTTCCCATTGCGCCGGTTCTTGGCGCCCATGCCGGTAACGGTACGACTGCCATCGGCTTATGCTGGAGTGAAGAATGACCTCATTAATCTTGATCTTAGTTTTAAGCTATCTTGTTGGGTCGATCCCGACGAGTATCATCGTGGGTAAATTGATGAAAGGGATCGATGTTCGGCAGTTTGGTTCGGGGAATGCGGGTGGTACGAACGCTTTTCGCGTTTTAGGCTGGAAGGCTGGTCTGTTCGTCTCACTATTCGATATTGCCAAAGGCGTATTTGCGACGATTGTCATTTCCAAAATTAGAATTGGTGGCCTTCCGTTTGATAATGAAACATTGATCATGGTGCTGGCTGGATTGTGCGCGATTTTGGGCCACACGTTCACGATCTTCGCCGGTTTCAAAGGCGGAAAAGGCGTCGCGGCGGGAGCGGGCATGATCATCGGCCTTTATCCGTCAGCATTTTTAGTTTGTCTTGTGATCTTTGCTCTGGTCTTGTTTTCAACAGGAATCGTTTCAATTTCGTCGATAACTGCCGCGGTGAGCCTGCCATTCGTTTTGCTGATCTCCAACCGGTTAACCGACAGGCAGATTGATGCCGGACTGATCATTTTCAGTTTTATCATTCCGTTATTTATTATTTACACGCACCGGGCGAACATCAATCGGTTGATCAATGGTGAAGAAAAATCGTTCGATAAAATCCGGCTGTTCCGCAGGAAGAAGAAAAATTCCTGACGATTTGATTATAATCCGCGGAAGGATTTTCTCATGTTAATATCCGTATCTGACTGCATAAAGGTCATCCATAAAAAACTCCTTTTAACGGCGATTTTCATCGTACTGGTCTTCGCATCGACAATCTACGCTCAAATTCCGTATGAGAATTTTGAGATCGTCGAAAGTATTCCCGTCGGAACGATCCTCGATAATCCGGAGATTCGAAACACGACACCCGTCTGGAAGGAACTGATTGGCTCAGCGAAAAAAACACTGGACATTGAGCAATTTTACATCTCCAGTCAAGTTGGCGAGCCGTTGGATACAATTCTTACCGCGATCATTCAAGCCGCAAACCGCGGTGTCATAGTCCGGATCATTGCCGATCTGAATATGTCAAAAACCTATCCGGAATCGCTGGAAAAACTTAAA
>JAQUKI010000130.1 GCA_028719225.1 Fidelibacterota bacterium
GGCTTCCGCGACGGATGACTTCGGATCGTAATGTGTCACGAGTCGGGATTTGAGCGAATGCTCGAGGTTTTCACCTTTAAACACTTTTTGAGATTTTTCGATAGCGCTTTTCACATCGATCTTCGGGATGATCGAAACCGTTGCAAGTCCGAGTCTCTGTAAATCTTCTGTGCTCTTGATCGAATGATCCAAATAATCCCTGACGAATGCGATTCCGACGCCGAGACCGAGACCGAGAAACAATCCGAGCAACATGTTCATTTTCTTCTTAGGTTTTACCGGTTTTTCCGGCGGAATGGCGGGATCGACGATCCGAACATTACTGATTTTACTCGCTTCGGTGATGCGGGACTCCTGATATTTTGTTTTCATCAGAATGTAGTATTTTTCGTTGACCTGCCGCTCGCGATCCAGGCGTGCATATTCCAGACTGCTCTCAGGAAGTTTATTGAGTTTAGCCGCATATTGATCGACTAAGTTTTTATACTCACTGCTTTTAGCTTCTAATGCAATTTTTTCCACGCTTGTAAAAAGGACATCGCGCAACAAATCGGAAGATATTTTAGACTGTTCCTCCGGTGATAAACCTAAATTCGTCAGATTTTCCGCTTCTTTATATAACTTAATTTTCAGTTCCTGAATACGGCCATCTAATTCCTGAATGGCAACGTCGCCCGACTTATAACCTTGAACCGCCATCGCCGTGATTTTTTGCGCTTCGATTTCAGCGATCGACTGTCTTAATTGCGCAATCAACGGATTGGTCGTATTGACGGCCTCTTTTAACACCATCTGCTCGCGCTCCGTCAGCATCCTCTGCTGATTATCCCATTTCTTCTTCGCTACTTCCAACTCAGCCAGCGATGTGTAATAGGTAGCCTCAAATGTCGATAGCTGATCGATCAGAGTCTGCGCCGTTTCATCAAGACCGAATACGCCTTCACGTTTTTGAAAATTCTTGAGCGCTTCCTCGGATGCTGTCAGATCAGATTCAATATCGACTAACTGTTCCTCGAGAAAATTCTTAACTTCAACGACCTCTCCTAAATTAAATTCAATATCCAGTTTGTAATATTCACGCGCTATAATATTGGCAAGATATGCGGCTTCAATCGGACTTGCGGAAGTGACGGTCAATCTTACCGCTTCCGTTTCGCGAATCGGTTCCACTTTCATGCTGGCTTGCAAACCGCGAACCAACGCCCTGTCCAGTGTATCGATTGCAGAAGATGTATCGAATGGTATGTTTCCGAAAATACTCTTAAGGCCGAATGCTAGCGGCTCAAAGATACTCTTAAAATCAATTCCCTTTTTGTTATAATGCCTCGTTCCGAGAATGTACAGCGTGTCGGCATAAGGCGACACCCTGAGCGCGGTAATGACGCGACGGGATAACGCATTACTCTTGAGGACTTCAATCTCGTTATTCACTTTCATCATGTTGGTCGGCATAAACGGATTTGAAAACAGCGTCGAAGTTTGTCCCGGCCGGCCCGCCAGCGACAGAAGCGTTGTGGATTGATATTCCGGTGTCGTCGTAAAAGTAATATAGGTGGTTATGATCATCACCAATACGAAGGAAATACCGATGATCCATCTACCATGATATAAAATTCGGAGGTAATCCTGTAACGAAACCTCTTTTTCCTGAAAATCAGATTGCGATTGATTGTTTAAGCCTTCCATCACTTCCTTTATTTATCCTTTCTCTAACTCCGAACCGTTAGCGCGAACGGAATACCTTAAAAAATAGAGCAGTCCGATCAATGTCAACGAAATAAATCCGACCGCGTGCAAAATAACGGCAATCGCCTGCGCCTTGCTCAATTCTATGCCGATAAATACCAAAATGCCGATTGCGCCTGCGTGATAAGTTCCGACATATCCGGGCGCGGACGGGACAGAAATGATCGCCGATGTCACGAAAAAGATCAGCAGGATTTCGTACATAGAAAAACGCGCGCCAAGCGAGACGCCGACGATCCAGTTGATGAATATGCAAATGCTCCAGATAGCCGCTGATTGCAAAGCGATCATCCCGAGATGGGGCGTTTTCCTCAACGTCGTCAATCCTTTTCTGAACCGGTTGATTATGTCAAGAATTTTCATTCCATGCTGGTTCTTACCTGTCCATTGATTGATAAATTTCCTGATAGTCGCCTTTTTCATTTTCAAAATATAAACTAAAATGCCGATAAGACAAATAACAAATACCGCGATGATTCCACCTCTCCGAAGGACATCGGGTAAACCCGGGAATAAAAATATCGTTATCAATAAAATGACGAAAAAAGTAATGACGTCGATGATGCGTTCGACGACGACGGTTCCGAAAATCGATACCGAAGATAGACCCGTCGATTGATTTAGTGCGTAACAGCGAAGCAACTCACCGAATCTCAAGGGAAATACGTTGTTCCCGAAATAACAGATCATTTCCGATGCAAATAAATGCTTCAGAGGAATTTTTTGCAATGGCATGATGAGGTATTTCCAACGCCATGCGCGAATAAAGACCGTGAAAACCATCAAAACCATCGCCAGCAGGAAAAGCCAGAGATTTGTCTGACGGAGCGAGGTCATAAAAGCGGTGCCGTCGAATTTTCTAAATCCGATATAGAGTCCACCCGCACTCAATAAAATACCTGCCACCAATTTCCAGTTAAGAAATTTTTTACGGAATCCCGGCTTCACTTTTCAGTCCTTAAATCGATGATTTGTTTCTTCTGGAACCGATCCGTCCGAAAGAGTTCATCTTTTTCCTGCTCACATGACTTTTCACTGTCGATGACGATCGTGACCTCATTTTTCTGGAAATCCAAATAAACAATATTTTTTAACATTCCGCTGTCCGGATCGATCGTTAGAACGATTGATTTGAAAAAAGCATTTTTATCTTTCGGCGTCAGTTGCAAGCAAACCAGAGTATCGGATTTTTGAATAGTATAATTCCCGATGGAAAATCCCGACCAGTTACCTTTCATCAAATTGTAAATGAGTTTCATCCCGGAACGCGGATTGACTTCCTCGACGACTACCTGATCCGTTTTTTTATCGAGGCTCCACAATGCTTTACCATCGAAAATGATAGTTTGCTCTGTAAAATCCACCCGAAATTGATCTTTCATTCCCAGATAAAATGAACCGATTGTCTCGCTGGAAGATTTCTGAGCCTGCGATTTCTGTTGAACGGTCAAACGAACCTGAAAAGGAACCGATGACAAATAGTGCCTTTTCACATGTTCCAGCGTCTCATTTTCAGCAGAAAATGTTAACACGAAACCGCATAAGAGACCGATGAAAATTTTATGGATTGATTGTATCGTCATGAATTGTAAAAATTTCCAATAGTATAAGTCATTTCGGACCGTGTCATCGTGATATTTCTCACAGAAATTGGATTACGGATTGTCCGTATCTTCCGAGTCTTCTTCGTTCAGGGTTTCCAGATACGTTTCATCTACCAGAACATCCCGGGCTTTGCTGCCAGTAAATGCACCGACGATTCCGGCTCGTTCTAATTCATCGATCAGTCTTGCCGCGCGGGAATAACCGATGCGCAACCGTCTCTGCAACAGTGAAATCGATCCCTGCTGATGGGTGACGACCAACCTGAGCGCCTGATAGAACAGCGCGTCACGTTCGCCGCTTCCATATTCGCCATCATCGCCGACTTTCTGTTCCTGAACAGATGGAAGTTCCATTTCTCCCGGTTGCGGCTGTTTCTGGATGAACGATAGAATTCGCTCCAGTTCATCGAGTGAAATGAATGCGCAATGTACGCGAAATGCCTCGGGATTTTGAGGCGTCGTGATCAATCCGTCGCCTCTGCCCAACAGCTTTTCTGCGCCGTTCAGATCCAGAATCGTCCGAGAATCGACTTTCGATGCGACCTGAAAAGCGATGCGTGCGGGAAAATTCGCCTTGATAACACCTGTAATCACATCGACGCTCGGCCTTTGCGTGGCGATGATCAGGTGAATGCCGACCGCACGGGACATCTGCGCCAGCCGCGTGATCGGTTCTTCGACCTCTTTGGCAGAAGTCATCATCAGGTCTGCCAGTTCGTCGATGATGACGACGATGTATGGCAGGAAGTCCTTTTCAATATCGCCCTTTTTAACCTTAGCGTTGAACTCGTCGATATTCCTCACCGTTGCATCGGCGAGAATTTCATATCGCCGTTCCATCTCCACTTCGACGGAGCGAAGCGCCACGATCGCATTATCCGGGCGCGTGATGACAAATTCGTCGAGATCTTCGCAGGTGATCAAATGATATTTTTCGAGCGCTTTATAGATCGAGAGTTCGAGTTTTTTCGGATCTATCAGAACGAACTTAACCTCGTCCGGTTTGGCGTGATAGAGAATGCTCGCGATGATTGAATTGACGCAAACGCTTTTTCCGGAGCCTGTCGCTCCGGCAATCAGCAGATGCGGCATTTTCGCCAAATCGACGGTGTAAATCTCGCCTGACGTGGTTTTTCCCAGTGCGATTGTCAGGAGTGATTCGGCCTCCATAAACTGTTTCGATCCGACGATACTCTTGATGTAAACCACCGAGGGATGACGGTTCGGGATTTCGACGCCGACGACCGATTTGCCCGGAATCGGCGCAACGATACGAATCCGTTTTGCCTGAAGAATTCTCGCCAGATCGTCCGACAACGCGGCGATGCGACTGACCCGAACACCCGATGCCGGTTCGATCTCGTACCGCGTGATGATCGGTCCGGGAGAGACATGAACGACCTTTCCGCTCACGCCGAAAGTCTCCAGCGCGTTCTCGACCAGCACCGCATTCTCTTCCATCTCTTCCTTAGTCACCTGTCCCGAACATTCAGAATCGGGAACGGGATTTAGAAGATCCAATGTCGGCAAATGGTATTTTTTTCTGACCGGCGGCGCGGCGGAAGCTTCAGCCTGAGGAATTTTCGAATCGGTGATCGGATTGTCGACAGTAAAAGCTAAATCTATTTCTTCCTCAGGTTCGATGGGGACGACGGGCAGTTCCAGTTCAGGTTCCACTTCTTTGTGAATTTCAGGCTCCGGCTGTTTTTTAGAAACAACCGACGTAATCGGCGGCGTTTTGACGACGGCGCGTACCTTTTTCTGCCGCTTGTTCATTAGCCAGATCGAAAACTTCTCGAACGGGCCGTAGAAACTCCAACTGAAATAACCTCTCATCGTTATTAAAGCGACGACAGAAAGTGTGGCAATCGTTCCGTAAAAGCCAAGAAAATCACACATCAATTTTGCCAACGATCCGCCGACCAACCCGCTGTATCGAAAACCATAATCCGATGAAATCGATTGCCGGATTGCCGGTAATGCCAGCGTGATTGAAACGACGAGCGATAAGATAAAAACATAGATGCTGAACCGAACCAGATTGCGTTTTTCTCTTCCCGAAAACAGCCACCAGCCCCACAAAACGAGAAGAATCGGACAGATGAACGACGCGACGCCGATCGTAAATTTGATGAGATAGTGTGATATAAAAATCCCGACGATGCCCATCCAGTTTTGAATAACGACGTTCCGGGAAATCGTCGGCTCTTCCATCGGATTAAACGATGCCAGGCTCAGAAATACGAGAATCCCGAGAAGGATCAATAACAGTCCGGTGATTTCCTGTCGTCTTTCGCTCATAATGTATGCGACGGAACAAACGGCGCTTTGACAACCGTTGCCTTGTTCATTTTTCCCCGAATGTCAATTTCGATGATGGAACCGATTCTACTGAATTCAGCCGAAACATAGGCAGCCCCGATTCCCTTATTCAATGTCGGCGATTGCGTTCCACTTGTGACGACACCGATCTCTTTTCCGTTGGCAAAAACCTTATAGCCGTGTCGTGGGATTGCGCGCTCGAGCATTTCAAACGGAACATTTCGCCGAACGGTCGGCGCTTCCTTGACTTTGACCAAAACGTCCCGGGCGATGAAATCGCCTTTGTCGAGTTTGGTGATCCAGCCGAGCCCCGCTTCAATAGGATTCGTCGTTTGGTCGATGTCGTTGCCATACAGCGCGTACTTCATTTCGAGTCTCAGCGTATCGCGCGCGCCGAGACCGATCGGCTGAATTCCAAATTCCTTTCCGGCCTCGAAAATTGCGTTCCAGAGTTTATCGCTGTACTTTGGAGAATGATAAAGTTCAAAGCCGCGCTCGCCGGTATAGCCCGTTCGTGATATGATCATGGGAATGCCCGCGAGTTCGCCTTCCGCAAAATGATAAAACGGGATCGATTCAAGATTGACTTTGGTCAGTTTCTGAAGCGTGGCAAACGACTTTGGCCCCTGGATTGCCAGCAAACCGGTCTCATCTGAAATATTCGTCAATGATACTCTTGCTGGAACATGTCCATTGATCCAGTTGAAATCCTTCTCCAGATTCGACGCGTTCACGACAAGCATGTAATGGTCGGCAAATCGGTAGACAAGCAGATCGTCCACGATGCCGCCATCCGGATAACACATCGCCGAATATTGAACCTGACCGACAGCGAGTTTCGTGACGTCGTTAATGGTAATCGAGTTGAGAAATTCTTCCGCATTTTCGCCGGTGACGATGAATTCGCCCATGTGCGTGACGTCGAAGACGCCAACCTTCTCACGCACAGCGCGATGCTCATCCAGAATGCTGGCGTACTGGATTGGCATCAGATAGCCGGCAAACGGCAGGATTTTTGCTCCGAAAGCGACGTGTTTTTCATAAAATGGTGTTTTCTTGACATTCAAATTTTCGTCCATGATCTAAATCCTTTTACTCTACATCTTATTTAACGCGATTTTAACATATTGTTCGACAGTGCCGTTTTCCCCGATCTGCTGATGCGCTTTTTTTAAAGCGTTTAGCGCTTCGTTCCGGCGATAACCGAGCGACAGCAACGCTTTTAGAGCCTCATCGCGATCCAGCCCGGCGGAGAATTCGTCCATCTCTTCCGGAACTGTTTCGTCTTTGCCGACCAACTTTTCCCGGAGTTCGATGATGATGCGCTTGGCGGTTTTCAACCCGATGCCGGGGATCAGCGTTAACGCTTTCACGTCTCCGGAAATGATCCGCCTCTTGAACTGCTCCGGTGACGCGCCGGAAAGAATCGTGACCGCCATTTTCGGTCCGATCCCCGAAATACCAATCAGCATGAGGAAAAGGTTCCTTTCATCTTCCGTCGCGAATCCGTATAGCGCCTGAATATCTTCGCGGACATGAAAATAAGTCAGCAGTTTCGCCATCTGATGCGGCGCGGGTAGTGATTCATAAGTTGAAAGCGGTATCGTCAGTTGATAGCCGACGCCATTGATGTAATTGCTAAAGGAATAAGGCTGCCGAAGAATAAGGCTGCCGAAACCGGACAAAAAGCAAGCGCAAAAATAACGCCCAGAAGAAAAGCGCCGGGCATACCGGCATCAATGAGCTTATTGTGATATTTGCGGGAAAGGGACAGGCCACGTATATTTATTTTGATTA
>JAQUKI010000131.1 GCA_028719225.1 Fidelibacterota bacterium
GTGAACACGGACGACGTTTGCGCCGCGTAAAATTCCTGCGCTGAGTGCAGTTAATGAAGTTTCCAACCGTTCCGTGACAGGCAGATCGAGCAATTTTCCTGTAAACGCTTTGCGCGAAACGCCGATTAAAAGCGGATAGCCAAGGGATTTGAACTCATTCAAATATCGTAACAGAAACAGATTGTCTTCATACGTTTTTCCGAAGCCGAAGCCGGGATCGACTAAAATCCGGTCGTTCGGAATTCCAGTATTGGACGCGATGTGAATGGATTTCCCGAGCGATTCGAGTATTTCGTCGATGATGTTTTCGTAATGAGGATTTTCCTGCATGTTTTCGGGTTTGCCTTGAATGTGCATCAATGTAACGGAAGCGTTATGTTTCGCTACGACTGCGGCCATCTCTGAGTCGAACATTAATCCGCTGATATCGTTGACCATTGTGGCTCCGTGGTCGAGCGCTTCGGCTGCAACTTTGGATTTACAAGTGTCAATCGAGATTGGAACCATCGTCCGGGCTTGGATACGGTCGATCACTGGAAGAACACGATTTAACTCGGTTTGTAAATCGACTTTCGCCGCACCGGGACGTGTGGATTCTCCGCCGATGTCGATAATATCTGCGCCGTCTTCGATCATTTTTAATGCGGCGTCTGCGGCGACATCCGGTTGTGTGAATTTTCCTCCATCTGAAAACGAGTCCGGGGTGACGTTCAGAATTCCCATGATCGCAGTTTTTTTTGTAAAATCAAATTCAGTCTTTCCGATCCGAAATAGACGGGAAGAATCGATCATTTCAAATTGTTTTTTCAGTTCTTCGGAAACTGTTTTCAACCCGAAGGGTTGATGTTTCAAACTCTCGATAAGATAGGTAAACTGTTTTCTCGTTCCCATCAGAATAGCCGGTGCTTGATCTACCGAACAGGTCGATACATGTTTGGAAACGGCACATTCTCCGCCGATGGAAAGCATTTGTTGTTTTAAAATATTTGCGGCAGGCGCAGATAACTTTTGGATTTTAAAAATGCGGAAATCGCCTTTAGAAGTCATAATATGAATCCCTTCCGGATCGACTGGAAGGGATTCCATTTCGTATCGCAGATGATCGGAATCTTCAATTTGAAGGATTCGTATCGTCAGGCTGCACCTCTGTAATAAGTTTTTTCGGTTTTCTGCCGCGTTTTTTGGGAACGATCTTTTGAACTGATTCGGTTGTCTGAGCGACGAGTGTATTGTTTTTAACAGGAGGAAGTTTTTCGCCTTTCATCAGTTTTTCGATTTCATAACCATCGAGAACTTCACGTTCGAGGAGCGCTTCAGCCAGAATTTTAAGATTATCCAAATTCTCGGACAAGATCGTTTTTGCGCGCTCTTCCGCCTCTTCAACGATCGCTCGGACTTCAGCGTCGATCAATTTGGCAGTCTCTTCACTGAAATCTCGGTGCGTGGCGATGTCTCTGCCGAGAAAAATCTCCTCGTTTTTCTTTCCGAACGTCAATGGTCCTAATCGTTCGCTCATTCCCCATTCGCAAACCATACGCCGTGCCAGTTCGGTAGCCCGTTCAATGTCGTTTCCGGAGCCGGTCGTCAATTCGTTAAAAATGACCTTTTCGGCGGCTCTTCCACCGAGAAGAATGCTCAGCGTTCCGAGAATGTAGGAACGCGAATAATTGTGTCGTTCGTCTATCGGTAATTGGTGCGTCAGCCCAAGCGCCCGGCCGCGCGGGATGATCGTGACTTTGTGAATCGGATCGGCGCCCGGAATGTTGATAGCGACGAGTACGTGACCGGATTCGTGATAAGAAGTCAGATTCCGTTCTTTGTCGGAAATGTGAAGGCTCTTGCGTTCAACGCCCATCATTACTTTGTCTTTTGCTTCTTCGAAATCTGACATGTTGACTTCTTTTTTATTTTTTCGGGCGGCAAGAAGTGCGGATTCATTGACAAGATTGGCAAGATCGGCACCGACCAGTCCGGGTGTGCTCTTCGCGATGATCTGCAGATCAACGTCTTTCCCGATCGGAATTCGTTTTGTATGAACTTTCAATATACCTTCACGTCCGACGACATCCGGAACATCCACAACGATTTGCCGGTCAAAACGTCCCGGTCTAAGCAACGCAGAGTCCAGCACATCAGGTCGATTGGTGGCGGCAAGAATGATGACGTTTGTGTTTTCGTCAAATCCATCCATTTCGACGAGAAGCTGATTGAGCGTTTGCTCACGTTCGTCATGACCGCCGCCGAGTCCGGCTCCACGATGACGACCGACCGCATCGATCTCGTCGATAAAAATAATGCAGGGTGCGTTTCGTTTCCCTTGTTCAAAAAGATCGCGGACACGCGATGCGCCGACGCCGACGAACATTTCGACGAAATCGGCGCCGCTGATACTGAAAAACGGAACAGCGGCTTCGCCGGCAACGGCTTTTGCCAGCAACGTTTTACCGGTTCCGGGAGGGCCAAGCAGTAAAGCGCCTTTCGGAATTTTCCCGCCGAGTTTGGAAAATTTACCCGGCGATTTCAGATACTCGATAATCTCTTTCAGTTCTTCCTTGGCTTCATTGCAACCGGCAACATCGTTGAATGTCGCTTTCGGCCGGTCGGACGTCCAGAGTCGCGCTTTGCTTTTCCCAAATCCGAAAAGTCCTTTGTTGTTTTGACCTTGCATGCGGCGGATGAAGAAAAGCCATATCCCGATAAAAAGTATGAACGGTAATATGTTGATTAAAAAACTCGACCAATCGCCGCTTTTTTCTTTAAAATTGTACTTTAAACCGACAGCGTCCCAATCTTTAAGGATCGTATCATCCACGAACGGGAGGGTGATCATGAATTTATCGGCATTCATTTTTCGCTGCCCGACCGTCAATTCTTTTTTTTCTATCAGTATGCCATGAAATTCCTTATCAATGATCGTCGCTTCCTTGATCATCTTGGTCATTAAAAATTCTTTGTATTGCGAGTATGTGATGACGACTTCCTCGTCGCCACCTTTTCCTAAAACCTGTAAGAGGAGAATCGAACTGACGATGATAACCAGCCACATGAATGACGTTTTAGAGGCTTTTTTCCATTTAAACTCGTTGCCGGGTTTGTCCGTTTTTCGATGAACGGGCGGCTTGCCATTTTGTCCCGGAGTGGGTTGCTTGTTTGTGTTATTCTCAGATTTTTTCATAATATATCAGTGATACCTTTTTCTATTTAAAAGCATAAATGGATTTGAGGTTTCGAAGTTTCTGCGCCAGATCGAGTCCGTAACCGACGACAAATTTATTCGGAATCTTGAATCCTAAAAAGTCAATCGGAAAGTCGATCTTCGTGTATTCCTTCATAAGAAGAGCGGCGAACCGGACCGATCGCGTGTTGCTTTCTTCCAATCGCCGTTTGATGAATTTGATCGAAAGACCGGAGTCAATGATGTCTTCGACGACAATCACGTCCCGGTTTGTAATGTCGCAACTGATGTCTTTCAGCAACAGAACGGTTCCGCTGGATTTTGTTTCGTCCATGTATGAAGAGATCTTGATAAAATCCACTTCACCGTTGATGCTGATTTCACGAAACAGATCGGACATGAAAATGAAACTACCGTTTAAAACACCGATGAAGATTGGAATGCTTCCTTGGTAAGCAGAGGAAATCTGCGCCGCAAGTTCGCGAATGCGTTTTTTGATTTCTTCTTCTGAAATGAGTATTTGTAATTCCTGCCCGGAATATTTTCCAAAATTCTGGTCGAGAATCAATTTATCTGTCATGTGTCGATCTCCTCATAAGTAAGTTTCAGAATGTGCTGAGTTCGGTTGGTGATGCGATATTCGTTTGCGACGGCCAGACCGCAGACCCATATAATTCCGCGATGATCCGATAGCAGGGGAATTCGGTCTTTTTTTATAACGGGAATTTTATTGTTTGTAAAAATATCGCTGACCTTTTTGATACCGGCAAATCCAAAGGGTTTCAATTTATCTCCACGTCGCCATTTGCGGACGACGATTTCGTTTTCAATACGATCACTGTCGATGAATTCGACATTTCGGCAACGATTTTGTGACCGGAATTCTTCAAGTGACGAAATCCGGATAGAAATTTGAAATGATTTTGTCTGAAATGTTTCGCCTGTATGGAGAATTTTGCCGTTCCAGTCATCTGATTCGCGTTTGTACAATATTAAATTGCCTCGATCTATGTTCGCAAAAACGTTATCGGTCATCTGCAAGTATTTTCCGGTTAGACCGTGTCGGATCGTTGCCGACAGTTGTTCCATCGTCTTATTTCCGGGCGCTTGGCAAGTGGGTTCTAACTGGTACAGGCTCTGTCTGATCATCTCTTTTTCAACAGCGATAAAATACTTTTTTAGACGAGAAATTTCAAGTATAATCTCATGAGCGGATTGGCGGATGATCGTTTCCTTCAGAGCATTTCCGGCATAGCAAGAAATCGCGTTGTGTGCTTCCGATACCGTTTTGGCCATTTCATTCATCGTTTCGGTCAATCCCGGATTCAGTTTCTCGGTAATTACTGGAATGATCGAATTTCGGATAATGTTTCTCAGACAATATTGCTGAAAATTCGTGGCGTCTTCGCAGAACCTGAGATGATTCTTTTCCGCATAATCGTAGAGTTGCACTTTTTGGGCGAACAGCAACGGTCGGATGATGTTGTCGCGTTTTGGAAGAATTCCTTCCAATCCTTTCAGATTGCTGCCACGAAGAAAACGGAGAAGTACCGTCTCGGACTGATCGTCCGCAGTGTGTGCCGTCGCGATGGTCGAATTTTTATATTTTGCCGCGACTTCGGAAAAGAACGCATAGCGCAATTCCCGGCCGGCGGTTTCTTTCGATAAATCGTATTCTTGGGAATATCGGTTTACATCGACCGATTTTACCGTTAATGGAATTTGGAGTTGCTCGCAGAATTCCCGGACAAAGGCTTCATCGGCATTCGATTCGGCTCCGCGAAGTTGATGATTGACATGTGCGGCGGTAATTTTAAAATGGAATTGATGCCGATGACTATAAAGTAGGTGAGTGAGGACGATCGAATCCACGCCTCCGGATAATCCGACGACGACGGTTTCAACGCCTTCCAGCATATTATGCTTTTTTAAAAAATGCTTAAACTCAGTTATCAGCGTCTGCATGTCGTTAGGCTTATGTCTTTCTCATGCAGGAACCGTTTTTCTCATTAAATAGGGATTGCTTCGCAGTTCTTCCCGCATGGTTGTTTGCAGTCCATGACCGGGATAGACAGATAAATTATCCGGCAGGTTTGATAATTTTTTCAGACTTACTTCGAGCATTTTCCGTGAACCGCCCGGCAGATCGACTCGACCGACCGATTTGGCGAAAAGCGTATCGCCGGAAATGAGCGAGTCGCCGATTAGAAAGCAGACGCTTCCCGGTGTATGTCCCGGCGTGTGGATCACGTGAAAATCCATCTTTTTGAAAGTAAGTATCTGATCCCGATCTATCCAATGAACATTATTCGGCAAATCGAATGTTCCGAATCCAAGCATTTGGCCGAGTATTTCAGAAGTTTCCAGCGTTTGACGATCGTTCCGATGGATATAACAGGGAACCGGAAACACTTTTTGAATGGCGTTGATTGCGGAAATGTGATCCGGATGGGCGTGGGTGCAGAGAACGGCAAACGGAGTCAGTTTATTGTTTTTGATAAACGTAAGGATCTTTTCCGGTTCTGCACCCGGATCGATCAAAACCGCGGAATTGTCTGTCTCATCGGAAACGATCCAGACATTTTGATAAAAAGGATTCGTAATGATGGAGTGAATGTTCATAGTATTTTTCGTCAAATCCGATCAGTCGAAAGTCATAGAAAGATGCACTCCGGGCAAAATCTTATTTTTATGAGGAATCAGTGTCGGTGCAATGGAAAACGAATTGGTTTCCTTCAAAGATGAATTTGCCTCGGAACGGACATCGATGACGCGATCAGTCAAATAATAACCACCCAAACTTCCACCAATAGCGACAATGTCATAAACTCTTGAGTCATCGACTTCAAAGATGATGGGAATTCCCGCCGCAAAACAACCGCCTGAGATCGCGCCGAGAACCATTAAAATGGATTGTCCCGTCGTGTAGTCTTTCTTCAGGATGAATCGATCCATTGCGACAGCGCCGCCGATGCTCCCGACCGCATTGAACAAACCTTCTGTTTGACTGTTGTTGGATCCTCCGGAAATCAAATCATATAGAAAATTGCCGTAAGCCATTCCGGTCAGCCGTCCCCAGCTTATCATCAGTCCGTCGCCGAATGTATATTGCCGGTCGCTGAAGAATTTATTTTCGACCCACGTTCCAAGTGGATAACCCATCGTGTAAAATAGCATTTGGTATTTTGCCCAATTCTGATGATCCCTTTGAAAGGCTTTGTCCTGATCCTCCCAATCATCCCAGTTCACCCAATCGTATTCAGGCGGTTCCGGTTCCGCCCAGAATTGTGTGAATATTTCTCTGGAAGTATTGGCGCCAATTTCACCCCATTGTGTCATTGCCCACGATTGGCCGAGAGATGGTTTTAGTTTTTGATAATATCGGTCTCCAAGAATAGCTCCGGCCGGGATGGATGCCATCATAATCAGACAATTCACCTTCGTATAATCGCCGGGTTCCAGAAATTCGTTCAATGTAATGCCGGACAGCGCACCTACCAGGGAACCGTAGCGGATCATCTGGGAGCGGGCATGAGGGATTTCCATTTTTTTTGTCAGTTGGTAAGTCATCCAGAAAGCCGCGCTCAGAGAGATCATTTCTCCCGCGACATACCATTTGGCTTCATCCGCATCGAGAACATACGGAATAGCCCAGCCGTACAAACCGACGCCGAACATCATATTCTGGAGAACGAGCGGCCACCGGCCTGATTGATCGATCATTTTGGGAAGATGAAGTGCAGTGGCAGTTTTGACCGAATCGATTTCCAATTCGGCGAGTCCGAGTGATTTTTGGAGCGTTTTAAGCATCGCCGATTCTTCCGGTGTCAATTCGCCGTCGCTGAGCGCCGCCCGGTACGAATCGAGATAAATTTTTGTTTTGGTCGAATCAGTGGTCTGAGCCGTTGTCAATGTCCGGAACATTACAGTCTGAAGAACAAAAATCGCCAAAATTGAAAGCAGATGTCGAGAAAAAAATGTTTTCATTTGATGACTCCTTTCAATTTGCGGAGGAGGTTTATGCGATGAAGTTCCATTCCACACCGAAAATTTTTAGGTTGTTTCGATAGGGCATTTTGCCGAGCGTCGAGAAGAACCTTCCTTCGACGTTATAGATCACATAGAAAATATGAAAATCACCGATATTTCCGCCGACACGGACGTTGAAG
>JAQUKI010000132.1 GCA_028719225.1 Fidelibacterota bacterium
AAAAGGAGCGCGAAAAACTGGTACACAACCTTCAGGAAGCTCTGAATAAGGTCAAAACGCTTAACGGCCTCCTGCCGATCTGCTCAAACTGTAAAAAAATCCGCGACGATCAGGGCTATTGGCGCGATGTCGAAACATACATCCAGAATCATTCCGACATCGATTTCTCACATGGTATCTGCCCGGAGTGTCTCGAGAAATATTACCCCGATATCGCCGCAAGGATACAAATTCGCCATGATGAAAAATCCGGCTGAAGTCATATCTTCCATATAAAGTGGATTTCCCGGATCGAATATAGCCGACGCTGAAATGTGTCTTGATAAATATCGGGTAATTGATTAATATCATTCCGTATTAAGTGAAATTAAGGTTGAAATTAACCAAGCGGCAATAGCAAATGTTCGATAACAATAAACGGAAGGAACTGAGATGAAAAAAGTAAGAAGTCTGATCGGGATGCTTTTGGTTGGGTTGGCGTGCGTTACGCTGTTTGCAGGGTATGGTTTCAGCGGCGAACCGGCCGTCGCGGATTCGACGGTTCAGAAAATGCTCATCGCCATCAAAACGAACGACTACTGCGCGTTCATTGCCGATGGAGATTCGACATTCCAGGCGGCACTGACCAAAGAGAAGTTCGAAGCCGTCAGCGCCAAGATTGCACCGTTCCTTGAAAAAGGATACGACTGTTCGTTTCTTGAAACGCTGGATCAGCAGGGTTATCAGGTCAATGTCTGGAAAGTAGATTTGAAAGAAGGCGACGACATGCTGGCAAAAGTAGTCGTTAAAGACGGGAAGATCGCCGGATTCTGGTTAGAGTAAACGACTAACACAAATTATCTACGGATCGAACGTGATGGATAGCGCCGTCGTGAGAATCCGGGAAGCAACCGTATCCGATCTGGAGACGATCATCCGTCACCGTCGATGTATGTTCAGCGAGATGGGCTTCACCGAAAAGGCGGCTCTCGACGCGATGGCGGCGACGTCTGCCCCATTTATTCAAGCCGGTCTTGAAAATGGTTCATACCGTGGATGGCTGTCGGAGACGGCAAACAGTGTTGTCGCCGGAGGCGGCATCGTAATCGCAGGCTTTCCATCCTCTCCTCACGATCCGCAGTCGCGGCGGGCGTGGATTCTCAACGTGTACACCGAACCGGAGTATCGACAGCGCGGACTGGCGAAGTCGCTTATGGAAATAATGATCAATTGGTGCCGGGAACAGGGATTCGGAAGCGTGTCGCTCCACGCCAGCGACGCCGGGCGCCATCTATATGAGAGTATGGGCTTCAAGCCGACAAACGAGATGCGGCTGGTGATTGAATAGTGTTGGAAGAATGATCGGCAATTGAATATTATATGGAAAGAAAATAAGGAAATGTGTGGTTTAAGAAATAGACATTAGAAGGAATGTAAATTCGATTTGAATAATTTCTCACATAAAAATATACATTTGGAAAATAAACAGATCAAACATTGGATAAACTAATATTTTATTAAAAGAAAAGGATACTACTTTAATCACGTCATAAACCACGAGAATTTCACGAGGTGTAAATATAAAAAGGAGTATTTGGTATGACTGAGATCCCCCCATATTTATTTCAACAAATTAGAGAAGGACAAGTGATATTGTTTTTAGGGGCAGGAGCTTCGCACGACGCTATAAATAAAAAAGGTAACAGAATGCCTGATGGGAAAAAACTTGGTGAAATATTAAGCGACAAATTCCTAGATGGAAAATACAAGGATGCTACTCTTAGCAATATCGGTGACTATGCTATCAACGAATCTGACCTTTTAACTGTGCAAGAATTTGTAAGAAATCTAATGGTTGGATTTTTACCTACTGATGCACATTTATTATTGCCAAAATTTATGTGGTGGGGACTTATAACAACGAACTATGATCGCCTTATTGAAGACGCGTACCATAATTCTCCCGGTGTACAGTTCCCAAAGCCAATTATCGAGGATGGAGATAAAATAGAAGAGCTTATACGCGATCTAAAAAGCATTTTACTGTTGAAATTACACGGTTGTATAACTAGGACGGCTAATATTAATTGTCCGCTAATTCTTAGTACTGATCAGTATATCACACATTTGGTTGGTAGAAGCAGACTCTTCAAAAGATTTGAAGAATGGGGCACTGAAAAGACAATAGTATTTATTGGGCACTCTCTTCAAGATATGGATATTAGAATTCTAATAAATAGATTAAATACACTAGGTAATGCAAGACCAAGATATTACTTTGTGGCTCCTAATGTAACAGAAGTTGAACAGCGGTTTTGGGAGACAAAGAGAATAACAACTATTTCTTTTACTTTTTCAGATTTTATGAAATCACTTGAAACAAAGATACCTAAATCAGTTCGCGTACTTGCATTAGTTAGAGAATCACCTAAATTACCAATAACCGAAAAGTTCATTATTAACAATCCTGATCTATCTCAAAATTTTCTGCAGTTTATTCTTAATGATGTAGATTATGTAAAATCTGTCTGTTCAACTGAACCACTGTTACCAAAGGAGTTCTATAAAGGATTAAACATTGGTTGGTCTAGTATTGAACAACAATTAGATGTGCCAAGGCCGATGTCTGATGAAATTATTTCTGACCATTTCTTAATAGACGTTACAAAAAAAACCAAGAAACCTGAATTTTTAGTAATCAAGGCTCATGCAGGAGCAGGCAAGACCGTTCTACTACAAAGAATTGCATGGAATGCATCAAAAGACTACGATCGGTTATGTCTATTTCTCAACAAACGTGGTACAATCAATTCTGCTGCAATAAAAGAATTAATTGAACTTGTTGGAGAAAGAGTTTTCTTATTTATTGACGATCTTGCAGATAGAGTCAAGGAGGTAGCCACTTTATTCCAATCCATTGGTGAAGCGGGACAAATACTAACTGTCATTGGTGCAGAAAGAATTAACGAATGGAACGTAGCTTGTGATGAACTAACACCTCTTGTTACGGAAAGTTATGAACTTAACTATCTGTCTGAAAAAGAGATCGATGGACTATTAGATCTTCTTAAACTTCATGGATCTCTTGGTGTTTTAAAAAATGCATCTAAAGATCAACAACATGCAGCTTTTATAGAAACAGCTGGCCGGCAACTTTTAGTTGCATTACATGAAGCCACACTTGGTAAAACGTTCGAAGAAATTATTGAAGACGAGTTTAAGAAAATAGTACCTTTAGAGGCTCAGCAAGTATATTTGACTATTTGTGTTTTAAATAGATATAATTATCCGGTTCGCGCTGGAATTATTTCAAGAATTCATGGTATTCCATTCGATGATTTCAAGAGACGGTTATTTGCACCTCTGGAACAAGTCGTTCACGTAGATTACAACAAATATCTTCGAGATTATGACTATAAAACAAGACATCCCTATATTGCAGAAATGGTATGTGAGAGAGTATTACAAGATGATGAATTAAAGTACGATCAATATATTAAGATACTCAAAGCATTAGATATAGATTATTCGTCGGACCGCATCCAATATAAGGAATTAGTTAAAGCGAAAAATTTACTGTCAACTTTCCGTAATCCAGAACTAATTAACAATATCTATGAAGTTGCTTATGAAGAAATTAAAAACGATTTATTTTTATATCATCAAATGGCAATATACGAAATGAATCGACCGAATGGAAATCTTACTCGATGTAAAGAGTTACTTGATAAAGCAGAAAAGATGGCCCCATTTGATAAAACAATTCAGCATTCCAAATCTGAGTACTATTTAAAAATGGCAGAACATGCACGGACTGATTTAGAATATGACAAACTACTTTCACAAGCTACTGCAATAGCCTCTAAGCTTACTAATATCCATAATGAAAAACCTTACAGTTATCATACAATTGTCAAATCTGGGATTCTTAGACTCAGTCATTCTTTAAAATCTAACCAATCTATCGGTCCTACATTGGAAATTATCATAAGGGATATTGAAAAAAATCTCAGAGAAGGTCTACAGAGATATCCAAACGATCCTTATTTAAAGAATGCAGAATCTGAATTTGCGCAACTATTACGAGACTCTGAAAGGGCAATCAATGCACTACGTATAGCATTTAAAGAAAATCCAAGAGCAAGTTTTATCGCATTGCGATTAGCAGAAATTTTTATTGACCAAGAGAACTATCCCGAGGCGAAAACAATTCTTGAACGAGCGTTGAACGCAAATTCAAATGAGAAGAAACTTCACTATGCTTTTGCTAAGTTGTTGATGAAGCATGATAGTCCTAATCCAGATATTTTAAAATATCACTTCAGAAGGGCTTTTACTGATGGAGACAAAAACTATGATGCACAACTATTATATGCAAGACAGCTTTTTATAATGAATGAATTACCTGAAAGCAAGAAAGTTTTCGAGAAACTAGGAAACGCTTATGTTGATTATAATATAAGACATTCAGTAAGATACCAGTTATCCTCTCGATTTCGAGGAGAAGTAACCAAATTAGAAGCAACATACTGCTGGGTTACTAGAGAAGGGATGAATGATTGGATCTACGTACATAAGGGAAATGTCTCAGATGAAATCTGGAAAAGAATAAATCAAGGATGTCGTGTTATATACGATATTGGTTTCAGTTTCAAAGGACCCAATGGTATAAATCTCGAAATCGAAACTTACTAATTAAATACACAAGATTGGTTTATCCGTTATAATTGTCAGATTATTACCACACAATGAAGCATACTGTCTAAGCAACAATGCGCTTGATTCGGAGACATAAAATCAGTAAAATCCTCCAGTGATATATATGAAAATGCTTGTAGTACAAATGAGAAATTCAGGAAGCCGCATTTGAAGACAACCCACAAAATCATAACCGGCGATAGCAGACAAATGAACCTTTTACCGGACCGCTCGGTTCATTTGGTCATCACATCGCCGCCGTACTGGCAATTGAAGGATTACGGCACAGACGACCAGATCGGCTATCACGAAACCTATGAGAGTTATATTAATAACCTGAATCTCGTCTGGAAGGAATGCCACAGAGTGTTGCAACCCGGGTGCAGACTTTGTATCAATATCGGCGATCAGTTCGCCCGTTCGGTCTACTACGGACGCTATAAGGTCATCCCGATCCGCACCGAGATCATCAAATTCTGCGAGATCATCGGCTTCGATTACATGGGCGCTGTCATCTGGCAGAAAGTTACGACAACCAACACGACCGGCGGCGCCACGATCATGGGCAGTTTTCCCTATCCGCGCAACGGGATTCTGAAATTAGACTACGAGTTTATCCTGTTGTTCAAGAAACAGGGAATTTCACCCAAACCGACGCAGTTGCAGAAAGATCGGTCAGCGATGACGAAGGAAGAATGGAATACCTATTTTTCCGGTCACTGGTATTTTTCGGGCGCAAAGCAAGAGGGACATATTGCGATGTTCCCGGAAGAGTTGCCCGCCCGATTGATAAAGATGTTCGCCTTTGCCGATGATACGGTGCTGGATCCGTTTCTCGGTAGTGGTACGACCTCACTTGCCGCCCGAAATTTGAACCGGAATTCCGTCGGATATGAAATCAATCCCGACTATCTGCCGGTCATCAAAGCCAAGCTGAATGCGAACCAGACCGACCTGTCCGGGACTGAATACCATTTTTTGAAAGATCAGATCAAGACCGATTTGGTCAAAGAGATCGACAATCTGCCTTACATCTTCAAAGACCCGCACCGGCTCGATAAGAAGATCGATCCTAAAAAACTGCAATTTGGTTCGCGGATCGACGAAAACAGCGGCGAGCGTGAGGAATACTATTCGGTCAAATCCATCATCAGCCCGGAATTGATCAAACTAAACAATGACCTGACGATTCGCCTGATCGGCGTCAAAGAACGGAAATCCGTCAACGGGCAAGCGATTCAATTCCTGACTGAGAAGATCAAGGGGCAGAAAGTATTCATGAAATTCGACGACCGGAAGTACGACGAGCAGGACACACTGCTCTGTTATCTCTACCTGAAGAACAAGACTTTCCTCAATGCTCATATCATCAAGGAAGGATTGGCGGATGTCGATCTTTCTCACGACTTCAAATACAAGGACAAATTCATGAATCTGAATGAGGCAACGAATGGCGCCCGATAAACGATACTCGATGGAATTCGGCAAAAAGGAAAAAGTCCTGAACTACGCCTGTCAAACATATCAACTGTCCAGACCAAACAAAGTCGGCGCAGTCATGGCGCTTATCCGTGAGTGTCAACCAAAGACTATACAGGAATGGGAAGAATGGTATTTCGTAAATGCTCACACTCTGTCAAAAACGCCAACAAAAATCACTCCGGAAAGTCTGCGGGAACTTGGCGAAAGGCTCTATGAGAAAATTACCGAAGTCGTCATTCCCGAATGGCAAGCGGCATTTAGTCAACTGACTCTTCAGGACTGTATCGATTATGTCCATAATCTGACTATCAATCGAACATTTGACGGTTTTTTACGGGAGAAATCGGTTGTCAATGACGGCTTAGCAAAAATCTTTCCGGATATTGAGTTTGAAGAGTCAGCCCCGGAACTCGATCATGCCGGCGATATCGACTATGTCGTTAAAGTTGGAAACAGAGCATTTGGTATTCAAATCAAACCCGTGACTGCCAGATCAAACTTCGGCAATTATAATCCTTCCGAAAGAATGAAAGCCGGATTCGTAGAATTCGAAGACGTTTATGGCGGCAAAGTATTCATCGTTTTCAGTCTGGACGGAGAGATCGCCAATCAGGAAGTGATTGAACAAATCCGGCAAGAGATCAAACGACTGAAAAACGAATAGTTCTTCTACAGTCCGTCATTTAGGGCTGAAGCCCGAGTATTTTCCCGAGTTCCTTTATCCACGCGCTAAAGCACGTGGCAATAGAGTCAAAGGCGTCAACACGGTTGACGCACTCCAAAAAACATCTTCTCCCAATTTCCCCAATCAACCCAATCAACATAACCAACCGAATCCAACCCAATCAACTTCCATCAAGAACCAAAAGAGCCGGACTTCATCCGGCTCTCTGTGATCTCATAGTGAGGAATAAAACTTATTTCACTGCCATCCGGTAGCGGCTGGTGTTGGAGACGTTCCAATCCGTGTGTTTGGTCAGGTTTTCGTTGATGAATTGCTCCACCTTCTCGATCCGGTCTTTCATGCCGTCCGCCTGCCAGTTGGATTCTGGATGCCAGAAATCGCGGTCGGTGTTGGCCTGAATGCGTTTGAGAATCCGGACCAGCGCCATCGGATCGTATCCCGCTTTGTAGGCGTAGATGACGCCGAGTTTGTT
>JAQUKI010000133.1 GCA_028719225.1 Fidelibacterota bacterium
TCTGACGACGATCGGCTTCGCGGCGATTACGAAGGATTTGGGATCGTCTTTCTCGAAGCGTCATCTTGTGGTAAATCGGTCGTTGCCGGTAATTACGGCGGCATCGCCGACGCGGTCGCTGACGGTCAATCAGGTTTCATTATCGATGGCGCAAACGGTGAAATTATTCAGCAAACACTTGAACGATTGCTGCGTCAACCCGAATTAAGAGAAAAACTCGGCCGTTTCGGACGACAACGGGCTGTTGAGTCGTTCGACTGGTCGCTGAAAAGCCGGGAAATTGAACAATTATGGTAAACACGAAGGCGCGAATACATCTGGGTTTTTCAACTTTTTGTGACTTGGTGGTATAAAAATGACTGAATTAAATCTACAACATCTTTCGCGGCCGGAAGCGTTTCAGACGACGATTTCCGTTAAAGTTCGCGAAAAAGCGCATGAAGTCGCCGCAGAATTGCACGGTAAAATTCTTGATGTCGGATGTGGCAATGGAATATTTCTACTCGAATGGAGCGCCGGCGACAATCAATCGACACAACTCTTTGGGCTGGATTACGACGGCCATGCGTTAAGCGAAGCAAAACTCATTTTCAAAGACAATCATCTTTCACCAGACAGATTTATCCGGGGAGACGCTTTCCATCTGCCTTTTCCGGAAAACTCGTTCGACGCCGTATTTTGCCTGAATACACTGATTAACATTCATCCGTTTACGCGCGTTTCGGCGCTTTTATCCGAATTACATCGCGTCTGTAAAAAGAACGGGAAAATTGTCTTCGATTATCGCAATGCCTACAATCCCGTTCTCAAAAGCCGATATGTTTTCAATTCCGTGACCGGAAGGTTGACGACGCACGCACATCGTTGGTCGGATTTTTCCGAACTGCGGATGAAATTGGGAATCCAGCACGCTGAAAAGAAATCCATCGGCTCGTGGTTTCCGCTATTTTCGCTCGGTTTTATGGCGGTATGGGAAAAAGAGTGAGGATTTCAAATTGGAGATTGTAGTAAACACGAAGGCACAAAGACACAAAGGTTCTTTCATTTCGAATAAAGTTATTTCTTCGTGGCTTGATGTCTTAATGGTAAAATATTTGGAGCGTCATGATTAGACGGATGCCGACAGCCGGAACGCCGCTTTCATTTGGTGAAACCGTTGGCGGAGTTCTTGGTTTCGCCGAACGGGAAAAGGTTATTGCCGACTTCCGATCGGTTCTCCGAAATTTTCTCGAGGTCGAAAATCTGTCAGTCGTCAACTCGGGAACAACGGCATTTTTCATTCTGCTCCAATTATTCAAGCAATTGCGGTCTTCAGAAAATCGCGACGAAGTGATTTTACCGGCTTACACTGCGCCTTCGCTCCTACTACCGATTCAAGCCGCCGGACTGAAAGCGCGACTTATCGACATCGATTCCAGTACGTTTAACATGGACGTCAAAAAGTTGCCGTCGGTCGTTTCAGAAAGAACGCTCGCCGTCATGCCGATTCACATGTTCGGTTTGCCGTGCAAAGTCGAGCCGATCATCGCTCTTGCCAAAAATCACGGCTTTTTCGTTGTGGAAGATGCGGCGTCTTCACTGGGAACTACAATCGATGGGAAGCAAACCGGCACGATCGCACCATTCGGATTCTATTCGCTAAATCGCGGGAAAAACATCTCGACAATGGCAGGCGGAATAATCGTTTGGAAAGACAAACGACTGAGCCAAAAGATAGAAAACCTTGTCACGGATTTAGAAACATTACCGCCGCACGCGCAGGCAATTATGACACTGAAAATGATCGGGCTGAGTTTGGCGGTTCGACCCATATTTTATTCATTGCTCTCACCCATTATTTCCAAGTTCAAGTACACAACGCTCCATACGCATTTTGATTCCTTTCGATTCACGACGATGCAGGCAGGATTGGGGAAAAAACTCTGGAAACATGCAGATGACCTGACGAAGCGGCGTCAGGAAAACGGAGAATCTTTAACGAAGATTTTTAAAAACAAAGACGGTTTTACAATTCCATCGATCCCGATTACGGCGTTAGTCGCTTTCAATCAATTTCCCGTCATTGTTCACGATCTAAACAGAAGAAAAATGCTCGTCTATCGACTGTTGGCTCAGGGCATCGAGACGACATTTTTATATGAAAAACCGCTTCACCACATTTTCCCCGAACTGAATCCCGGCGGCGATGCATTTCCAAACGCAACATATTTAGCAGAACATTTATTGCTCATTCCGCCGCACACGCAAATCAGCCAAACAATTATAAAAAATATCCGAAATGTCGTCGAATCTATCTGATCGTAAATCGAGAAAAGTACTATTGCTCATCACGCGCCTCGACCGCGGCGGATCGGCGGAAGTGACTGAACAATTAGCGGCCGGACTCGTCGAAAAAGGCTACGAAGTCGAGATAATTTCCGGGAAAACCGTCGAACCGAGTTTCGATCCTGCCGAATACGCCGAAAAACATGGTTATGTTCTTTCATTCATTCCGTCGTTGGTTCGATCGTTGAATCCGTTTTTAGACATTCTCGCATTTTTTCAAATTTACCGGGCAATTCGCCGTTTTCGACCGAAAATTCTTCACACCAACACTTCCAAAGCCGGTTTTCTGGGACGGTTCGCCGGTCGATTAGCACATGTTCCGGTCATCGTTCACTCGACACACGGACACATTTTTTACGGTTATTATTCCGGGCGAATCAGCCGGGTTTTCGTCAATTTGGAAATTCTCGCCGCGCATTGTTGCGATAAAATCCTGAATCTGACCGAACGCGGAATGAACGATCATCTTCGCGAGCGAATCGCGAGACGTGAAAAGTTCATCGTTTCATCGTGTGGCATCGAAATCGACCGGTTTTACCAGACACCACACAAAAAACGATCTTCAGACGAAATTGTCGTTTGCTGGGCTGGCAGAGCGGTGGCAATAAAGAACCTGCCGATGTTCATTAAAGCTGCCGGTATTTTACAGAAAAAACATGTTCCGGTCCGATGTGTTGTCGTGGGCGACGGAGATACGCTGAAAGATTGCCAAAAACTCGCCGGCGATTTATACTTAGGCAACATACAATTTCTCGGCTTTCGACAGGATTTACCGGAGATTTTCGCAGCAAGCGATCTATTTGTCCTCACTTCTCTGAACGAAGGATTCGGCCGTGTGATTATCGAAGCAATGGCGTCCGGTTTGCCGGTCATCGCAACAGACGTCGGCGGTATTCCGGATATTATTTTTGAAGGCATCAACGGATTTTTAATCCCTTCCGATGATGAAAAAGGTCTGGCCGATGCCATTGAAAAACTCGTTTCTGATGAACCTATGCGGAGATCGATCGGGTCGAACAATAAAAAAGTTGCGGAATATTACTCGCTGACCAATTATATTAACCGAGTGTGTGGCATTTACCAGGAAATCATAAGACAGAAGGAACAAAAGAATGAGAACATGTACTAAAAGTATCCTTTTCATCATTCTGCTCAATGTCTGCCTTTTTCCACAGGCCAATGATAAATATATTCGCCTGAAAACCGGCATTCACTTCGATTCCAAAGTCAGCGGCGGAAAATACGATCTCGTCGAACTCGGCGCGATTATTGATCGGAGCGATCTGGATGTCGCGATCATCACGGATCACGATAACATGAAAGTCAGTTATGGTATCGCTCCTTTCCAGAACCTTTTAAAATATTCAATCGAAGAAAATTCGATCAGCACATTCGGTGTTAAAAATTATCTCAACCTCATCGATCAAATCGACGAAACCTTCAAAGATGTGATTATCATGCCGGGTGTTGAAGCCGTACCATTTTATTACTGGCAGGGTTCGCCGATGAATGAGAACCTGCGGTTGCAAAATTGGCATACACATCTTTTGGTTTTCGGGATGAATTCAACGGATGATTTTAAAAACCTTCCATCGCTGGCAAATGGAATCGGCTATCAAAGTCCATCCGGGCATTTGTTTAAATATATTGCCACATATTTTATGTATTTTTCCACATGCCTGCTGGCAATCGTCCTTTTTCTGATTTCATTATTCTCGATCGTTCGCCGCAAAACAACGCTGGACATCGCCCGTGTTCATCGAAAAAGTTACCGTTATCGGATTTCATGGATCGCGTTGGTATTTGCAGTTGTTTTTGGTATTTACCTTAAAAGTGAGTTTCCGTTTCTGCCCCGGCTTTATGACCAATATCATGATAATCAAGGAGCGGGGCCATTCCAGCGTTTGATCGATTACGTGAATGAGAAAAACGGTTTGGTTTTTTGGGCGCATCCCGAAGTCAGTCATACCGAAGAACGGACTGTCAATATTCCATTGGTTCCGCAAAAGATCATAATCGAGACGGAATCTTATCCGCAATTGATTTCGCAAACGACGGATTATACGGGTTTTGCCGTCTTTTGGGAAGGATTCAAAATCATCGGCAAACCAGGCGGAATCTGGGATCTCGTATTGACGGAATATTGTAACGGATTTCGGAAAAAACCCGTTTGGGGAATCGGCGAACTCGATTTTGAAGAGGCGAATGATCTTTTGCTTGTGACCGAAACGAACACATTTGTTTTTGCCAAAGAGAAGAGCCGGCAAGGTGTTATAGACGCCTACCGTGCCGGCCGGATGTATGCAACACGCGGATACACAGGAAATAAAATTGTGTTGGAAGATTTTTCCGCTTACGACATGCGGACGGGAAAAAATGCCTTCATCGGCGAAACACTTCCGCTATCGCAACCGCCGGTGGTCTTACACATTCGTATGAAATCTCTGGAAAATTTAAAAACCTCACAGACCGTTCTTCTTTTCCGGGGTAATGTTTGTATTCAGCGGTTTCGGTTATCTAATTTGATTGATGAATGGTTCGTCGATGAAAATCCGCCGAAAGATCACATGTTTTACTACCGTATTTATCTCGGTGAAACGTGGCAAACGCTGGTCACTAATCCAATTTTCGTGAAGCGATAATCGAATCAGTCGTTGACTTTGAATGCGATTTTATAAAGGAGAAACGTTATTGCCGCTAAAAAGCAGAATTGACCGAATTGGAGATATGCCTGTGCTTCGACATAGAATGGACGCAATGTCAGGCGGGAAACAAGCCCCATGATGAGTGAAATGATTCCGAGGATAATACATGTTCTGATGATGGTTGTCATTTTTGCTCCTTTATCAAACTTCAAATTTTCCGGTGCAAGGTAATTCAAAGCAAAACGATAGTCAAGAAAATAGTATGATTTGTTCGATACACCAACCGCAGACATTTCCGTGGCTTGGATATTTTGCCAAAATCCGTCAGTCGGATATTTTTGTTTTTCTCGATAATGTCCAATTCAAGAAAAACGAATGGCAGAACCGGAATAAAATCCTCTCTGATGATAGCTGGCAATGGCTCACCGTTCCTGTAATTCATCACTTCGGACAAAGCATTCGTGAGGTCACCATAAATCCGACGGAAAGATGGCGGCAGAAACATCTGCAAGCGTTGCAGACTAACTACGCAAAATCTCCATTTTTCGAAAATTATTTCCCGGAAATTCAGTCGCTCTATGAAATTGACTGGACACTTCTATCCGATTTCAATATCCGAACAGTTCGATGGGGAATGGAAAAACTCGGAATTGAAACACCGACTCGCGTTGCATCCGAAATCGAAGAACTTGCCAAATACCCGGACATCACACCGGACGACAGACTGATCCTAATAACTCAACTTTCCTCCTGCGAAACCTATCTCTCCGGCGAAGGCGGGCACAATTATCTCGAACCGGCACATTTTTCCGAGAAAAACATCCGGTTGATTTTCCAAAAGTTCAATCATCCCGCTTACCGGCAATTCGGTGATCGTTTTGTCAGCCATCTCTCATTTCTGGACGTGCTGTTTTTTATGGGTCCCGGCAGTTTAAAAATTATTGAAGGAGGCATTCAAGATGCTGAATCTGAATAGAAAATTGCGCATTCTGGCAATCGGCGCGCATCCTGACGATATCGAAATCGGCTGTGGCGGCACGTTAGCAAAGTACGCGCATCTTGGTCACGACGTGTATTTGTTTATCTCCACCGACGGGGCGGCAGGCGGCGATTCAAAAATTCGTCGACAGGAACAGGAAGCCTCCAAATCCATTCTGAAAGCAAAAGAAATAGTATGGGGAAATTTCTCCGACACACAGATCAGTATCTGCCAGACGACCATTAATCTGGTTGAAGGCGTTATCCGAAAAATTAATCCTGACCTGATTTTCATTAATTATAACGACGATACGCATCAGGATCACCGACACATCGCGGCAATTACTATTTCCGCTACACGCTATATCCCGAATGTTTTATTCTACGAAACGCCGACCACCCAAAATTTTCAGCCACATATTTTTGTTGATTTAGAACAGCGATTCTTCGATCTAAAGATCGAATTGCTGAATGCGCATGCTTCACAGATCAATCGGACCAATATTTTGAATATGTCGATCTTAGACGTTGCGCGTTCGGCTGCACACTTCCGCGGTGTCCAAGCACGTGTTCAGTACGCTGAAGCATTTCAATCCGTGCGACTCATCATCAACATTCCGGATTTACATGATTCCGCATTATAAACCCAGTTTTGATGAAAGCGAAGTTGCCGCCGCGGTATCGGTTATACGGTCCGGTCAACTGGCACAGGGAGAAATGGTCGCCGCTCTCGAACATCAATTTGCAAAATCGATAAATAGACATCACGCCGTCGCCGTATCTTCGGGGACCACCGCGCTGTCATTGTCCCTATTATCTTTGAACATCGGAAAAGATGATGAAGTCATCATTCCCAGTTACACCTGTTCGGCGCTCTGGCATGCCGTGCGTGCTGTCAGTGCTACTCCCATTTATTGTGAGATCGAACCGGTTACCTTCAACCTCGATCCGATGGAAATCCGGAAGAAAATCTCGCCAAAAACCAAAGCGGTCATATTTCCACATATGTTCGGACAACCCGGAAGAATCAATGAACTCACGGAAATCGGAATACCGGTAATCGAAGATATCGCACAAAGCGTCGGCGCAAGAATAAACGACAGACCGGTCGGCTCGTTTGGAGACATCACCATTTCCTCGTTTTATGCGACAAAACCAATCGGCGCCGGAGAAGGCGGTATCGTACTTACCGACGATACGAAACTCGCCGAAAGAATCCGCTCACTCCGGGAATACGACGAACAGGAAACGTTAAC
>JAQUKI010000134.1 GCA_028719225.1 Fidelibacterota bacterium
CCATCTCGCGGCTGGATAATATGAACCTCCGCGCCCGATTGGTCGTCGAAGGTTTTATCATCGGTCTGCATAAAAGTCCGTATCACGGCTTTTCAGTGGAATTCGCAGAACATCGTCCATACATACCCGGCGACGAGATCAAGCGAATCGACTGGAAACTCTACGGTAAAACCGACCGGTACTACATCAAGCAGTACGAAGAAGAAACGAATCTCAAATCATATATTCTGCTCGATAAAAGTGGATCGATGGGCTACCACTCCGGTGAAATTTCCAAGTTGACGTATGGTAGTTACGTGGCCGCCGCACTATCTTATCTTATGCTCAAACAGCAGGATGCCGTGAGTTTGACGCTTTTCGATTCTATCGTTCGGAGCTATCTGCCACCGCTTGCGAAGAATAGCCACCTGAACTTAATTCTCGGCGCGCTGGAAGATACGACACCGGGTGATGAAACCGCCATAGCGCCATTGCTTCACGAATTGGCGGAAAAGATCAGGAAACGCGGTTTGATCATTTTAATTTCAGACCTAATGGACGACCCGGAAGCGGTCATTCACGCACTGAAACATTTTCGGCACAAACGACATGAGGTTATATTATTTCATACTCTCGATCCGCAGGAAATAGATTTCGATTTTAAGCGGCAATCCCGGTTCGTCGATCTGGAAACGAACGAATTTCTCGTCACCGAACCGTGGCACATCCGGCGAGCCTATCAGCAGAGTATTGGTAAATTTATCGAGCAGTACAAAATCCGCTGTCGCGAAAACAACATCGACTATGTGCTGATGACAACGGAAAAACCGCTCGATCTGGCGCTGACCGAATACCTGAACAAACGCACACGAATCGGCTGACCTAAACCGACTGTATGATTCACTAAAAATCAAAAAGCCGGTCGAAATTCAACCGGCTTTTTAATTACTTTATTCGAAAGACTATTGTTGCTGGAGTTCTTTAGAAATCTCGCGATACTTTTCGGCTTCTCCCATATTTCCCTGGTTGTAAAGCGATTTCCAGAGGATCTCATATCCGAAGATGGATTTGGGATCGAGCGCAACCAATTTGCGAGCGTAATCTTCGGCATTGACCCAGTCTTTATTGTTGAAGTTCGCTTCAGCGATTCGGATCAGCGCCTCGGTGTCGTCAGGATTGGCGGCGAGAACTTTCTGATATTCGATGTTCGCTTCTTCAAATTGACCGGTCTTCGCCAGGATTTGCGCTAATATAAAGCGGTAATCCACGTTGTTCGGGTCGCTGGCGATCAATTGTCTGGCGATCGACATTGTCTCTTCAACTCGTTTTACTTCCGTCAGATATTGAATCCTCAAAATTTGAAGGTCGAGCGCTTCCGGATGTGCCATCGTCGCCTGAGCAAGTTCGGAAAGGACCGATTCCTGCTGATCCGGTGTCCATCTGACCTGATAATAGTAAAAATTAATATCCTTATCGAAAATCCCGGCGTCATTCGCCATCCGGGTAAATTTGACGACATTTGCGGTATCTTTCAGCAGGTAGTAACATTTTACAATGCCATTGTAGGTCGGATCCTGATCGTTGCGAATCTCAAGCGCTTCCTGAAATTTATTCGCGGCAAGTTTCAGCAACGAATCTTTTTCTGCGGGAAACAGCGCGCGAAGGGCTTCATTGAAAAAGTTAGCGCCCTGCGAATGGACTTCACTCCAGATTCTCTTGAGCATATCGTCGGCAGTGAGTCCGGTGGTAGGATCTTTGTAAGTGGAACTGATTTTTTTAGAAAGTAGTAACATCTCTTTAGATTTCGCCCAGTCCTTTTTCGGAGCGTAAACGCCGGTAGCGAGCAGGAAAGAAACCTCCGGATTGGTCGGTTCTTTTTGTAAAGCGAGAAGTAACTGTTGTTCGGCTGCGTCTACATTATTTTGTTGAAAATAGACCTTTGCGGAAGTCACTTCCGGACTCTGACATGCGGGCATCATCAGAGCGAACAGAACGGTAATCAATATGGCAAACAAGACTTTAATTGTCTTCATGATATCTCCTTTATTCGGTAGTTCAAATAAACGCGCTGAATTTATAACAGATTTTTTACCTTTACAAGAGTGAGTTGAGCGGGTGAAATGGTTAATGTAGTTTAGATGGTAGATTAAGTAAGAGTAGGTTGGATTAGGTTGGATTAGATTAGATTGATTGGGTTGATTATGTTTGGGCCTATCTGCTTTTGGTGGGATTCATCTTTTTACCGTAGATTTCCACAGATAAACCCTGTGGAATAGGACCTTTTCATCTGCAGAAAAACTATCGAATAATTATCCACAGGGTAAACACCGATAAGATTAAGAAATTGATAGTGGAAAGAATGAAACCAGTTTTCGCTTGGCTTAACGGTTTTCAGATTTATAGACTACGAATCAACACTAAATCCCGGCACGCCATCCTTAAGTTATCTGAATATTGTTTGCCTCGCTGATAACACCGTCAGAATCACCGATTACGCTGATTTATAGATTCCACAGATTTCTTTTATCAGTCATATTTTCTATAAACCGTGTAATCTGCGCAATCTGATTAATCCCGAAGGTTCGGGATCAGATATTTTTTTCTCGTTGCGTCAGATTCTCAAATCTGATGCAAAGCGACGTCCGATACAGCATCAACCGATTCATCAGATTTGAACCCGCCGGAACAGAGAAGACCTGTTCCTATTTTAAATAGCATCATTCCTATCCAAAATAGCACTGATCCTATTTGAAATAGCACTGATCCTATTTGAAATAGCATCGTTCCTATTTTAAATAGCATCGTTCCTGTTTAAAACAGCATCGTTCCTGTTTGAAATAGCATCACTCCTATTTAAAACAGCATCGTTCCTATTTGAAACAACAACACTCCTGTTTGAAAATGGAACCGTCCATTTTCAAATAGCAAAAACCTATTTTTTCTTTAGATGTTACCTTATGCGCCGGTTTCGGTCGTCGTTTCCGTCGATTTGGCTTTCGCTTTTTCGAAGCGCTGTTTCAAATCGAGATAGATCACTTCCGCGCCGGGAACGCCTGCCTTTGCCGCAGTCTGGATCGCTTTATAAAATTTCAACGCCGCTTTGAACGCTTCGCTGCCGCATAACAAGATCGAATCGTCCAGAATGTCATAGATCTTTTCTACCCGACGGAAAAGTTCGGTCAGCGTTGTCACTGCCTGCAAATCGATCCGCATTTCCGCAACGTCGATATATGAGGGAACCAGCGTTGGATTTGTCTCGGCATATTCGAGCGCTTTCTCGACAAATGGAAACGTTTTATCTGCCATCTTCGGAAGGCCTTTACGTTCTTCCACCAACAAATCAACCAGATGCGGCAGAATTTTCTCTTCAAAAGCGGTCAGCCCCGAACGCCCCGATTCCAGATCAGCCGCAGGGATTTGCAATGAAATCAAATTGTCCTTTGACATGTGTGACTCCTTTGGGTTAACGTTTTTACTGTGCTATAAATACCATCCGGCAGGTTTAACCTGCCGGATGGATAGACTATTCGATCATTTGATCAACAGACACTTTTTCGTTTCGGTATAAGTTCCCGCCTGAATTTTATACAGATAGACGCCGGAAGGATATTTCGATGCGTCCCAGGTTACCTGATAATTGCCGGGCTCTTTAACCTGATTTACAAGCGTCTCAATCAAGCGTCCTTTCAGATCGAAAACCTCAAGTCGAACCGGCGATTTTTCCGGGATCGTGTAACCGAACGTTGTCACAGGATTGAATGGATTGGGAAAAGCCTGTGACAAACTATATTCTGTCGGCGTTACGGCGACTGGTTGTTGCTCCGGTTTCGGAAGCGTATGCCTTTTCATTAACGCGCCTGCAACGTTTTCTCCACAATCGCTTCGCGCGATGATGGTCTGATCGTCATCCGGGTATTTGGTCTTGAGTTCGGTTAGTATTTCCCCGGCGGAGACAGAATCGCCTAAGTCTTTCTGGTATATATTAAAAAGATCGAACAAAGCCGCGCTTTCAAACAGGGTCCCCGGATTATCTTTTGCAATCTCCGCAGATAATTCCATCGCTTCATCTATTCGTCCCGATTGACGATACAGCAGAACCTTACGACCCTTCAAGGCGGCGGTCAGGTTGTCATTATCTATTTGACCGAGCAATTCATCGATCCATGCGACGCGATCTAATTTATCATATGTCCGACCGATCCGCATGACCATGCTTATGGCTTTGGATGCATATTTCGTGTCCGGATAATCAACGATCAATTTCTTGAAAACAGGGATTGCGCTTTCATATTGCTTTTCGACAAACAGATTCATACCGATTTTGTAGAGTGAATCGGCAGGCGAAGAATCCGATTCATCCATCACAACACCACCTGCCAACGAGGTGGATTTGGCTAAACTACTCCCGCCGCCCGGATCGGATGACAAGGCTTCATCCGTACTGACATTACCATAACAGGTCGGAGCCGGATATTGTCCCCACCAGCAATAATCGGCATTAACTGTGCAATTTGTAAAAGCTGCTACGGGATATGATGAGCCAATTATAGTATTTTTACCGCCAAAATATGGACCTGCTCCATAAATACCCAAATCCGGGTTGGAATAATCGGTAGCCCAGATTACGCCGTCACCTTGAAAATTATCAACCGAGATAACATTATACCCATACATATCTTCTACATTTTCTGGGTCGTACCATTTTCCAAACGCCGGATCGCTATTATGAGATATATTAATGACCAGCATTACTTCCGAAGGAGTAATAGTATTGTATTGAAGAGTCGGAGAAGAACCATATAAGTACAGAGCCTGATTGAAACCGTCGGCATCAGTGAAATAATTATTGTACATGTATGAATCACAGGCATTCATATATACCTGTGAACCGGTGACCTGATTGGTTTCCAGATCGGGTGATCCGTTATAGACATAAAGCCCATAGGTAGAAGAACCGGAAACGGTATTATTGCTGATGTTCGGACTGGCGGATGTGCAATAGATACCATAAGATGAACTGGATATCGTGTTGTTGGTTATATCAGGATTGGCGGATGTGCAATAGATACCATAAGATGAACTGGATATCGTGTTGTTGGTTACATCCGGACTGGCTCCAGTACAATAAATCCCGTAAGAACAACTTGAAATATTACAGTGATCCACATTCGGACTGGAACTGTTCAGATATACGCCGTAAGTTCCATATGAGATTGTACCGTATGACAATGTCCCGCTACTGCCGCTCTGATAGCGGATGCCGCCCCATGTGCCGGATGCACCATTTCTGGTAAAAGTAACTCGATACGAAGATGTTCCCGATACATCAAGAGTACCATTTACAGTAAGTGATGACCCAGATGAAAAATTAAGATTTGTTCCCTGAGATATTGTTAATGTTTTACCTGATGATACAGTTAATGGCCACTTATAATAATCTGTTCCAGAAAATGTTTCATTATCAATTAAGTACCCTCCACAAAGAAAAGATGCTCCAACTCGATCATCCCACTCTAAACTACGTTCGTCAACACTAAAATAAACCTCGTACATTGTAGGGTGTGGGGTACTAGTTATTTCTGTATGAAAAAGACCTATCAAATGGCCAATTTCATGAGTCGCAACTGCTTGAATATCTATATCTTCAGTATTAGTCTTCCATGTCCAATCGCTTCCATTATATACTATATCCACATCTAACAACTCTTCTGACGAATTAATAGTTAATATCGTAACAGCTAATACATTTGATGATATATAATCAAAAATTGGATCTCCAATTTCTGCCCAATAATGCACATTATCTCCATCATAATTCCATGTATTTGTAGTTGAACCAGCGTAGTTAAAAATGATATTTGAAGTAGAAATATCTTCCCAAGAGTCAAAACTATTTGCAATGGCTATTTGAGTTTGATTGTACGTTAAACCATCTCCCGCTCCATTAGAATTACATTTCCAATCAACTTCTAAATCTGTCCAGTGTACGATATTTTCTGCACCCATGTCGACTACATATGCTTCATGGGATTGTGTAATAGGACCATTAATTCCAATGTATTTTTCTGACAATGCATCAATATAAATACTAAAAATAAAAATGATGATGATTTTTAAGGCCTTGTTTGTGTTCATATTAGGCTCCTGTTTAATTGGTTTAGCATAAAACACTTTTAGCGATAGATATCTATCTTTTTAATATTATTTAATGTATTTGATTACAAAATCTAAAAATTCCTGTATCTGTATTGACTCTTTATCATTGATAAATAGTGGAGAAATATCTTTTTCTGGTTTTAATGGAATGCCAAAATGATCCCTAACTACTTTATCTGTTTTAGATTCTGAATCAGAAAATATATTGAACTTTCCTTGAGAGAGACCTGTGACCACATAATTTTTATCGCCATTTTTTGCGACTATTTTGTTTAAAAATAGAATCGATTTCTCCCCTACATTAAATGATGGTGCTCCAATTACAAGTGTTGTAATCCCATCAACAGAACCTCCGATTACTTTTAAACTAATCTCTTCTGATGCAGTTATCTCTCCCTTTAACTTTTCGGTTATATGTATTTTAATTGTTGTGTAAATCCGCTTTTCATCTTTTTTTAAATAACTTACACGTGAAATGACTTCAGCAATAACAATATCGCTACTATTATCGCACAAATCTTTCAAAGTCAATTCCGATAAAGTACTTGCGTTTACGCTGGTTTTCATTAAACAGAAAAGGACAAGACTAAAAATAAAGATAAAGATTATCCTTTTTTCCATAGTCTTACTTTTCATTTTTTGATTCTTCTGAATTATTCTCATAATGACCTCCTTAAAATTGTTTATTTTTAAAAAATAACGAGCATTTTTTTCTTAATTATAGAATGTTCTGTTTCAATAATAAATAAATATACTCCAGATGAAACATGATGACCTTCTATATCGGTGCCGTCCCAATTAACCATATGCATATCAGCAGTAACATGTTTAGACATTAAAACTTTTATTCTATGTCCTAGTATATCATAGATGGCAATATTTACATGTTGTGGTGTTCCCAATGAGAATCGTATTGTCGTTAAGGAACTACCGCATTTATTTGAAAATGGATTTGGATAATTTTGTTCAACTCGTAAATATTCTAGCGTTTTTTTCTTATCAATAATATTTATCGCGGATTCAGTATCATAGTGCATAATCAAACCATCTGTGCCAACAAGCCATAT
>JAQUKI010000135.1:0-436 GCA_028719225.1 Fidelibacterota bacterium
CAGCCAAACGCCAGGAGTTAATCGTTCCCGCCGCAGAAGTGATAGCGAGAATTTCCGCGTGAGCGGTCGGATCCTTTAATCTTTCACGCTGATTATACCCTTTTCCGACGATGATGTTATTGCGGACGATAATAGCACCGACAGGCATCTCCCCTTCGTCAAAGGCCTTTTCCGCTTCTTTGATGGCAACATCCATCCAGTATTCATCCTGATCATTTTTAAAATTCATGCGCAATTTTAGGAAATATTTCATAAAAAACACAATCCTTCTTTATTGATATTTATTTTCAATTGTCGTATAATCTGGGCAAATTTTTGACAATTTGAGGAGTATATGGAGACAGCCCGAACAATAACGAATTTCCTTTCCAATCTGATCTGGAGCCAACCTGACTTTTTTCCTTTCATGATTTTCCTTTTGCTTTTTACTGGCGCA
>JAQUKI010000135.1:446-7134 GCA_028719225.1 Fidelibacterota bacterium
CTGGCGAACTTGCGACTATTAAAACACGCTTTGTTCAATTCCGTTTATTTTTTCATTCGTGGAAAGTCATGTTTGGAAAATATGATGATCCGAATGACGTTGGTGATATTTCCCATTTTCAGGCGATTTCAGCCGTCCTGTCCGCAACTGTCGGTATCGGGAACATTGCGGGTGTTGCGACAGCGATTCATTACGGCGGACCTGGCGCATTGTTCTGGATGTGGGTGACGGCAATTCTGGGTATGGCGCTAAAATTTTCAGAAACTCTTCTGGCTGTAAAATATCGCGTAAAAAATCCGGACGGCTCGGTTTCCGGCGGACCGATGTACAGTATTGAACGTGGCATGGGACCGAAATTCAAATGGATGGCGATTTTATTCGCAGCAATGTTAGTTATCGCCTCGTTTGGAATCGGCAATACAATTCAGGCCTTTACAGTCGCTGATCAATTTCAATCCGACTGGCACATTCCGACATGGATCACCGGCTTGTTTTTAGCCACAGTAGTTGGCGCAGTAATTCTCGGCGGGATCAAACGAATTGGAAAAGTCACTTCCTTCCTCTCGCCATTTATGTGTATCTTTTATGTTCTTGGTGGACTATTAGTTATCGCACTGAACTACCGTCAGTTACCAGCAAGTTTTGCGCTGATTTTTAAGTCGGCGTTTTCACCTGCGGCCGGTGTAGGCGGATTTGCCGGAAGTACATTTCTTTTTATGATGATGTGGGGAATTAAACGCGGCCTTTTTTCCAATGAAGCCGGCCAGGGAAGCGCGCCGATCGGCCATTCCGCCGCTAAAACAAACGAACCTGCTCGGGAAGCCGCCAATTCGATGTTAGGTCCTTTTATCGACACGCTTGTTGTTTGTACGATTACAGGTTTGGTTATCGTGATCACTGGTGTCTGGAATCAAAAAAAACCGGATTTAGTCATTGCTAATGCTCAATCAACAATTTGGGTTGTCCCGGAAGGTTCAAGCATCACAAATAATGCAAAATTAGAAGGCAGAATTCTCACCGACACGACATTTCTCGCTGCTGACGGGATCGTTCCGGGGATCGCATTTATTAAAAATCATGCATTAGTCGATAGCGCTCAGCTTTTTCTATATGGAAAGCCATTCACTGGCATGGTGATCGTCGATAAAGCCGGACTAATGAAACCGGAACCGGGCATTGGCCAATTTTTTCTCAAAGGGAACATCATGCAAAACGGATCGCCGCTTACGGCATGGGCGTTTCAAACCGGACTTCAAAAGTACGGAAACTGGGGTGGTCTTATTGTTACAATCGGTGTCTTTCTTTTCGCGATTTCAACAGCGATTTCCTGGTCTTATTATGGAGATCGCGGCGCGCAATATCTTTTCGGCCAAAAAGCCGTGTTTTGGTATCGATGTCTGTATGTTATTGCCCATTTTATTGGCGCGACGGTTTCGTTGGAGGTGGAATGGGCTTTTGGCGATTTCGCTAACGGTCTGATGGCAATTCCGAATCTGATTTGTGTCATCGCCCTCTCCAATGTCGTCAAACGAGTCACGAAAAAATATACCTCAATGAAACAATTAACATATAAAGAACAACTCGCATTAAAAACTATAGGAAAGTAAAAAAACACATGCAGTTCATCGACGAAATACTTGAAAAAAAAATGTTCGGAACAGCGATCCTCGCTGCACAGGCGGCCGGAAATCTCCTGATCGAAAAACTTAACACGACGCTAAGTATCGACTTTAAAGGCCGGGCAAATATGGTAACAGAAGCCGATCTTGCATCGGAGAATCTGATCGTGGAAATGATCCAACGAGAATTTCCGGATCACCAAATTTTAACTGAAGAACGTCCGCAAATTGAAAATGCTTCCGATTTCAAATGGATCATCGATCCGCTGGACGGAACAACAAATTTCGTTCATGGATTCCCAATGTTTGCCGTTTCTATCGGGCTTGAGGTTGCCGACCAGATGTACCTTGGCGTTGTTTTACATCCGACAACAAATGAACTTTTTTCTGCAATTCGTGGAAAAGGCGCTTTCTTAAACAAACAATCCATTTCTGTCTCATCCGTCGAGACGCTTTCACTTTCTCTTTTGGCGACGGGATTTCCTTATGAACTCGACGCGAATTTTTTCCATAATATGGAGTTATTCAAGCGTTTTTACTCCAAATGTCAGGGCGTACGTCGTCCCGGTTCGGCGGCTCTGGATTTGTGCTATCTGGCTTGCGGACGATATGATGGTTTCTGGGAGTTTGGTCTTAATCCATGGGACATAGCCGCGGCTTCGGTGATTATTACTGAAGCGGGAGGCCAATTATCCGATTTTCATGGTAAAGATTTCTCCATTTATAAGCGAGAGATTCTGGCGACAAACAGAAAAATCACCGACGAAATGTTGAATATTTTAAAAAATTGATAAAATGAACTCGCTCAAAAAGAGCGATGGTGTTAAATTTGAGCGATGAAACGGATTGTTAGACACGGAGATAATTAATTAGGAGGACACCTTGAAACGATTGATAATATCGATTGCACTTTTACTGATATTTTCCTTTTCGGCATTTTCTCAGATCGAAATCGTCATAGATGATAAAGATACCGGTTTTAGCACAGCCGGAACATGGAATACATCCACTAACGTCACTTGTTACAACGGAAGCGCAAAATATAAACGCCGCGTTACGGATTCGACCACGACGAATTATTGCAAATGGTCAACACGTATCGTTTTCCCAGGGCAATACGTCGTCGAAACATACAATATTAATGATAAATTCGCGCCCGATGCACGGTTCACGATCCACACACAAGATAAAGATACGACTCTGCTCGTCAACCAATATTACAATCCGGGCTGGGATTCACTGGGTATTTTCCTTTTGTCGGAAGATTTCTGGGTAAAGGTACCGGACTATTTCAAGAAGGATTCACTAACGAAGAACGTCTATGCCGATGCGATTCGGCTTCGCAGTATCGCATCCACTCATACGATGAGCGGATCGTTCAATCTTTCGGCTGGTGATACGGTCGTCACCGGTAAAATCGAGTTACTGCAAGCCGGAACAGGTCATGTTTTTCTAACGGAAATACTTAATCCGGGCAATCAATCGTTTGCTTTTGAAAATGTTGTAGATGGGTGGTATAAAATTCGTTGCACGGCATGGAGTTATGACTCACTCGTCGTCGATTCGATTCAACTCGCCGGTCAGGATTTGAGTTCATTGTCATATTCGTTATATCCGACTGCCGGTCTCCGATTCGTCCTCAGCGGTTCCCTTTCTCTCGACGATTCCAGCGCAACCAATAAAATTTTAGTTGCAGTTTATCCAATCGGCTATTTTTATAAAGCCAACTGGGATTCCATCGGTCACAACGGGACTTATTCATTCCCGAACTTGCCATCCGGGCAATACAAACTAATTTTTACCGGAAAAGGATATTTACCCGATACAACGACTTATCAATCCATTAATCTGGCGGACGACGTGAACCTTGCATCACTGACACTTTATTCCTTCTTCCAATTTGCATGGATTTCCGACTCACACGTCGGCGCCGGGAGCAGTTACGATCTCGCGCTTCAAACAGTCATCACGAATATCAACGCGATGAGCGATGAAGTTGATTTTCTCTACCATACTGGCGACATGACAGAAAAAGGCATGGCAACGGAGATGACGACAGCCGCCGGAATCATGGATAAATCTAAAGTCCCATACTATTGCGTAGCAGGCAACCATGAAACCAAATGGTCGGATAACGGGCTTCAGGCGATGAATAATTTATTTCGGGGAACGCATTGGTCATTCGATCATAAAGGCTACCATATTATCGGAATCAACAACAGTGTTCAACTCCGTGGTGGCGGTGGAAATTTCGATCCCGCTGATTTAAATTGGCTGAAAAACGATCTGGCGAGCATGGTCGATTCGACTACTCCGGTCATTATCGGATTTCACCTACCAGCTGAGTTTTCAGGCGTATTCGATTACTGGAAAGCGCTGGATATCCTCAAGGAATACAGAACTATTTTAATTATCGTTGGTCACGGTCATACGAACACTAAGTTTGATTTTGAAGGGTTGCCCGGCGCCGAATCGTTGGATACGTATAATTCGAGCGGTTGCGGCTTCAATGTCGTCAATGTTTCAAAAAAAGGCATAACGGTGACAACGCATTATTCTCAGACGACGCTCACCGATAAAATGTGGTGTACAAAACCATTCACTTCTGAAATACAACCCAAAATCGAATTTTCCAATTTGACAGAGGGTGAATCGGTCATGGGAACGAAATCCATACAAATTTACGTCGAAAAAGCAATGACTTCCGGGACATATTCCATTCGTTATGGAGATGTGACCGGAAGTTTGGCGGGAAGTAATCAGGATTGGACTTTCAACCTAAACACGACCGGTTTGGAAAACGGTTACCACACTTTGACTGTTACGTTCATAGACGCTGCCGGAAAAGAATTTACCCGGACACACGGTTTCTGCGCAGAAAACGGTTATCCGAAAGCTGATTGGCGTGTCAACATAGACGCAACGATCATCACTGCTCCAGCTTATGATAAGGACAATGTTTATGTCGGAACCAGCGATGGTCGAATAGTCGCCTTGAAGTTTTCGGATGGATCGGATGTCTGGACAGTTCAAACCGAAGGAGGAATATGGTCTTCGCCTTGTGTCTATGACTCGATCGTTTACGTAGGCTCGGCTGAAGGCAATCTCTACGCAATCAACGGAAGAACAGGCACCGTTCTCTGGACTTTTAATGCCGGT
Source organism: Fidelibacterota bacterium (assembly GCA_028719225.1). GTDB lineage: Bacteria > Fidelibacterota > UBA2242 > UBA2242 > UBA2242 > 0-14-0-20-45-22. The sequence goes on from JAQUKI010000135.1 coordinate 5,225, forward strand.
AATGCTATCATGACTCCACCGGTTGTCGTCGATTCGATCGTTTATTTCGCTGGAAGCGGCAAATTCTATGCAATCAACAGGCTAACACAGAAAAAGATATGGGAGTACACCGCTGGCGGGATGATTGAATGCAAGCCGGCGATTTCCGGCGACTATATCATCTTTGGATCGTGGGACCGATATGTTCATAAATTGAATCGTTTCACCGGAGCACTCTCATGGAAATGGAATAAACAAGCCAGCTTTTATTACGCGCCGGGAAGTTGTTGGCCTGTCGTCACTTCCGATAAAGTCTTCGTCACGGATCCGATGAAAAATCTGACCGCCATTAATCTGGAAACCGGTGCGACGATCTGGGAAAGCGGCGGCACGCCACAAAGTTGGGAATCAATCGGCATTTCCGAAGATAAGAGCCGAGTTTATGTTCGTTGTTTGGACGGAAATTTATACGCCTTTTCGACGACGACTACAACCAAGCAACAACTCTGGTCGGCGGCAACGGATTACGGCTGGGATTCCACACCTTCCATGCCAATGGAACGTTACAATGCAGTCATGGCTGGTTGTAAGAAAGGATCTGTTTCTTCTGTCATGGGAACGACGGGACAAATCTTATGGAAATATTGGGCAGCGCAAACGTATATCACGACCGTCACTCCGATCGACGGCATTAAAGTACTCGCGGCATCCATTGACGGTTGGGTGATGTTGATCCACGGCGATCCGACGACAAAAATCGAAAAAACGCCGAATACTCTTCCGATGGAAAATCGACTCTTACCTTCTTATCCGAATCCTTTCAATAGTTCGACAACGATTTGCTACTCGTTAAAAAATCGTCAGGATGTCCGGATAACTATCTACAATGTCCTCGGTGAAGAAATATTTTCAAGAACGTTCCGGAATATGGAAGCAGGAAATTATGAAATGCCCTGGATAGCGAAAAACCATGCTGGCAGAGAATTGCCGTCTGGCGTTTATATCATCAAGATCACCGGCGATAAGTTTACAGAAACACAGAAAACGCTTTTAATTCGATAATCAATTTTATTCAAATGAATCAGAGGATGCAGGGCAGAAATGTCCCGCATTCTCTTTTTTTATTCATCATTTTACTCGCTATTTCAACACCAATATTTTCCGGAACCGATTGGCGAAACACGGCTAACTACCGGATCGATGCGCAGTTGGACGATTCACTTCACGAACTTAAATGCCAAGAAACGATTGTTTATATCAATAATTCACCCGACAGCATTTCGCAAATCTGGCTTCTCCTATACCCAAACGCTTACAAAAACGAGGAAACGGCATTTGGACGCGAACAACGCCGCAACCGAGTGACATCATTTCATTTCGCATCGGAAATAGACCGGGGTTATATCGATATGAAATCCGTTCAAATCGATGAAAATTCCATCAAGATCATAACACCGTCGGATTCTACCGATCTCGGATTGATCAGTTTACAAGAGGCGCTTTTCCCGGGCGATTCAGTCCGGATCGACATTGAATTCACTATTAAATTCCCAAACATCTTTTCGCGATCCGGATACAGTCGCGGTCAATATCAAGTATTTCAATGGTATCCCAAAATACCTGTTTATGACGCAAATGGCTGGCATCCTTATCCATATCTTCACAATGGCGAATATTACTATGAATTCGGCGATTACGATGTCAGTATCGATCTTCCGAAAGCTTTTACCGTCGGTGCAACCGGAATATTGATCTCTCCTACTTCGGAGATCGCGCGGATGGATTCTTTAGCGAAAGTCGGCGCATTATTTATCAATATGTCCGAAACCGACCAGAAACGAATAATAAAGAAGCAAGATCGATCGGCAGACACATCAACCCAAACTAAAACACTTCGCTTCATCGCTAAAAATGTTGTGGATTTTGGATGG
>JAQUKI010000136.1 GCA_028719225.1 Fidelibacterota bacterium
TCTGACAGGGAATCCTTCATTCGTTCCGTTTACAGTCTGGAAAATCGACACAGATGGAAGCAGAACCCGTTTACCTGTTTGCGTTCTTGATGCAGACAGTAGCGGCACATGGAATCGTTCACAGGATGGTATTTACGGTCCAGCGTTCGACATACTCTACATCTATGACAATGCGGAATACAAACCAACTGACGTTGCTACTTACATCTCAAGTAACAATGGAACATCTATTCCGGGATATGGACCAAATCCTGCAATCAATCACCTCATGATTAATATGTATACCAAATCCACTTGGGGAGATGACGTGGCCCCACCACGGGATGCTGACGGTTATTTCTTAGGTCCACCGCATGCCCGCGAATATATCCGGATTATCACGAATAAACCGAATACGACAAATGACCAGTTCATATTCAAAGCTCCGGATGCGAAAACTCTTACTAAAGCAGATCAAAAAGATGACCTGAAGAAGATCAATGTCGTCCCAAATCCTTACTATGGTTTTAGTTCCGAAGATATCAACAGTGATGGCTATCGCGTCCGATTTACTTATTTACCGGAAAAATGCACAATAAAAATATTCACTGTTGCTGGGACTTTAGTTCGCAAGTTGGAAAAGAACGATCCGACGACATCGTTCCTCGATTGGGATTTATTGAACTTCGGAGGAATGGCGGTTGCGAGCGGAGTTTATGTTTATCATGTCGATATACCGGGAATCGGTGAAAAAGTCGGCAAACTTGCCGTCTTTCTTCCATATCTGAAGTGATCTAAAGGAATTATTCGCTCAGTAACACCGCGATCAAAATAGAGTTCAATTTTTCTGCCGGTTTGTCCGAGCGTGAAAGTAGGATTATCGGCACTTTCGCACCGACAATAACACCGCCAACTTTTGCACCGACAAGCAACATCAGCGCCTTGATCATCACGTTACCGCATGTCAGATTCGGCACCAGAAAAATATCCGTCTCCCCCGCAATTTTACTGACCAGACCTTTTTTTTCGGCGGCATTCCGTGATAGCGCAACATCCATTGCCATCGGACCTTCGACGATTGCTTCGCCGAATTCACCTGTTTCGCCCAATTTTTGAAGTTCGGCCGCATCGATAGTTTCAGGAATCTTCGGATTAACATCTTCTATCGGACAAATAATCGACGCATTCGGGCGAGGATTACCCAACCTTTCCGCGACTCCAATGGCATTTTTTAAAATCGCTTTCTTCGTTTCCAAATCCGGCTGGATATTCAGCCCGCCGTCCGTCCATAAAATGAGCCGCGGATATGTCGAGACCTCGGCAATAGTCACATGACTCAGCACATCGCCTTTCCGCAGTCCGGTTTCTTTATTCAAAACGGCCTTCATAAGGATCGGCGTCGAAACGTGTCCTTTCATCAGGATTTCGGCTTTTCCTTCCCGAACCAAAGCTACGGCGCGGGCGGCGACTTCTTCATCGCTTTCAACATTTATAATATTTTCAGTTTTGACCGCGTAACCGATCTGGTTCGCGATTGTTTTGATCTTTTCTGCGTTGCCAACCAATAAAGCATTTACAATTCCACGTTCATCGACTTCTTTAATGGCGCTCAGCACGCTGAAATCGTCTGCCATTGCCACCGAAATGGTCTTTTTCCGGCTGAGATTTTCGACCGCTTTAAATATTTCATCAAATGTTCTGATCATAATATCTCCAAAATTTATTTTTCCTGTTCATAGGTATGAATTTCCTGAGTTCCATCGACAGCCCGGAATCCGCCAGCCGCCATCGCTTCCAGTTCATTTTCGCCGGGATAGACGGAAATCTCCGCAAGATAGTTCACCCGATCCCGTATCATCTCAATGATTTTCTCCGATCTAGCCAGTCCACCGGTTATGATAATCCGATCGACTTTTCCTTTCAAAACTGTCGCGTAGGCGCCGATTTCTTTTGAAATCTGGTAAATCATCGCGGAAAAAACCAGCCGGGCATAATCGTCGCCTTTTTCGATGCGTGCCAGGACTTCCCGCACATCATTTGTCCCAAGATAGGCTTTCAGTCCGGCTTTTTTGGTGAATTTCGTATACAATTCTTTCATCGTATATTTTCCGGAAACTGCCAGATGGAGTAATTGTTCTAGCGGCATTGAACCGGCGCGTTCCGGTGAAAATGGTCCCATTCCCATCAGAGCGTCATTGCAGTCAATGATTTTTCCGTGATCGATTGCGGCAATTGTAATCCCGCCGCCGAGATGCGCGACAACAAAGTTGGACTCGTTGATCGGTTTGCCTATTTTTTCAGATTCTTTCCGGACACAGGCATTGACGTTCAGCGCATGAAGTCGGCTACGTCTGACAACTTCCGGCGTCCCGGAAATCCGTGCCTCCGGGATAAATTCATCGACTGTTACCGGATCGACGACAAACGCCGGAACGTCGTACTCTTTGGCAACGCCATCGGCAATTGAAGCGCCGAGATTGCTCGCATGAATGGCATATTTACAACTGATCGCATCGTCCATCATTCCGGCGTTCACCCGGTAAATCCCGCTTTTCAGCGGACGTAGTAATCCGCCTCTGCCGACAACCGCGACCAAGTTGTGATCATTCAGCCATTTCTTGAATGTTCGATTGACGATCTCAATTCGGAGCGGAAGTTGCTCCTGAATATTCGGCATATTGCTGATAGCAGTTCCGGCATGATCGATATTTTCGACGAAAACGGCGCCATCGCGGTCAAAGAGCGCCAACTTGGTAGATGTCGATCCGGGATTGATGACTAAAACGGCTTCCTTTTTCATTTTCGGGTTCCTTCTCACAACAATATTTTGTTCAAAAACGGTATTTGTGAATCGAAGAATTTCAAAGTCGAGTATCTAACAAATTCAGTGCCAGAGACCAGGTCCTATTTTTCCCCGTCGGGATCATTTGAATATCAGAACCGGTTCTTCATTGGTTTCTTAGAAATGGAAGAGCGTTTTTCTTAAAAAGTTGAAAGTTGGAGGTTGAAGATTGAAACTGCGGAATTCGCAGAGGAAATTCAAATTAGAATGTGAATCCAAAGACAAGTTCAGAAAATTCCGACTCACCAATATCCATTTTACAGTCATTCCTCCTGTTTGCCTCTTTCCCATAATTTTAAATTTTAAATCTACAATTTTCAATTTTTCACCCGAATTCTCCTTTGGCTTTTCATCGTCGGTTGACTAAATTCTTGCGCCAATGAATGAGAATGTATATTTCATTTCTGATGTTCACCTCCGATTGATGGAGTCTGCTTCCGAAGCGGTCAAAGAGAAGCGATTGTTCGGTTTATTTGATGAGATCAAACATCAAGGTGCTTCACTCTGGATCGTCGGCGACCTGTTTGATTTTTGGTTCGAATATAAATACGTCATTCCGCGCCGATACTTTTCGGTGTTGCGAAAACTGAAAGAAATGACCGAAGCAGGTTGCGATGTACACATCCTCGGCGGAAACCACGATTACTGGTTGGGCAGTTTCATTTCGAATGAGATCGGGTTGAAGATTCATCCGAGTCCCATCGGTTATTCCATCGGTGGAAAGTCGTTTTTCATCACACATGCCGACGGAATTCTTAAAAAGGATCGCTGGTACCGGATCATGCGGTGGATTTTCCGCAATCCGGTGACGATTGCCCTGTTCCGGACGATCCATCCGCGACTGGCATTTGCGTTGGCATCGAAAATCTCCGGGAAAAGCCGGCACTCATCAACGCGTGACGCTGAAACCGAAGCGCAGGAACGGAATGAACTCATAACTTACGGTCAGGCGCGGCTGAAAGAATCTTACGACTATGTGATCACGGGTCATTTTCATTTGCCAACCGTTCATTCGGAAGGCGAAAAGACGATTGTCAACCTCGGCGACTGGATGAAATATTTTACATTTGGGCATTTTAACGGTCAGGATTTCCGTCTTTGTTACTGGAAATGTGAAGAATTTCAGCAGATAGAATAATGAAATGAAAATTTTTACTTGACATATCGGAACGAAAATTCTAATATCAAGCGGACAAATGGAAAAGAAACAAATATGAAAAAATTAATCGAAGTCAGCCTTATCGCTTTCATTCTCGCTTTTTCCGCATGTAGTTCAAAGGTCGCAACAATCACCACAAAAGACGTCGAACAGTTGCGCGTTGATTATAACAAAGGCAAGATTCAGACGATGGACGATCTGATCGCCATTTATAAAGACCCGACGCAACCGATCGAGACACGCATCGCCGCCATGCAGGCACTTGCGCAGACCAAACATCCGGATGCGCTGAAAATCCTGCACGACTTCATGGATCAGAGTGTAGGTCTCAATTACGCGCTTCTGACGGCAACTTCCAACGCGCTTATGGAAAATCCAACGCCGGAAAATGTAAATGCAATGGTCAATGGCATCGTTCAGGCACAAAAGCGCTACAGTGAATTCCGAACAAACGTCTTCTCCAAACTCGAAACGACTAAAGCCGAAATTCAGGTCACACAAATTTTGAATCTATATACGGCGGAAAAAGAGAATTATACGCTGATGCAGGAATCATTGACGAAAGTCATGGGGTCGCTCGGGGACGATAAAGTCGTTCCGATCCTCATCGCCATCGCCAAAGACAATAGCGTTAAAATCTCCATCCGTTCCCTTGCTCTGGAATTGCTCGGAAAAAAGACACATCCGTTAGTCACGCAGACATTCGTCGAAATGATGGGCGATCCGGAAACACAGTTACAGGTTCGCGACTTTGCATTCAAAGCCGTCGCCGACGTCAAAGACTCACGTGTCCTGCTGGCTCTTCTGGAAACTTTCAACAAAAGTCACGAAGAATATTTGACATTGTTGGAAGCGTTGATGAAAGCGCTGGGCGATTACAACGATCCTGCTGTCGTACCTACGCTGATCGAAATCGCCAAGGATACCGAATTTCCTCTCACAATCCGAAAAGACGCACTCACCGCACTGATCAAATTCAAAGATCCGGAGGTTTTTGATAAACTTTTACCGATGTTCGAGAATCCGAACAATTTCGTGCTTTTCGATCAAATGGCGACGATGGCGACGCAGATCGGCGGAACCGCTCCTCTGAATAAACTCCGGCTAACTGCTTTGAAAGCCCAACAAAACTCTATGGTGACGCAATGAGAACACAACGCATCCTTACCGTCGCTTTAATCCTACTTCTTTCGGTTGCATCCAATCATCTTTTCGCACAGGAAAAGGCGAAATCAAAGACGATGACACAAAGCGCGCTTCAGAAGAAATTTTTTGAAACCGATATGACGATCGACCAGTTGCGGAAAGAATTAGCTGACATCCGGAAACAGATACACGAGTTGGAAATCACGGCTTCGGTTCCATCGATCCGCAAGGAAATCAACAAATTGATACAACTGCCGGAAATGACACATGAAATTCTGCTTAACAACGGCACGGTTGTCAAAGGAAAGATCATCTACGAGGATTTCGATAAGATTATTGTTCAAACCCAGATCGGTGAATTGACGCTTTCCAAAAAAGAGATCAAGATTACACGCGAAGCCGAACGAGAAAAGGCAAAATGCGTCGTCGTCGGGCCTATCACCGAAGAGGTTCACGACAATACACGTGTTTATCGCGGACAGTTGAAAAACGAAGGCGTTCGCCGGGCTGATTTCCCGAAAATCATTTTCTATCTTTACGACGAAAAAACAACTTTAGTTGCCAGAGATTCTACGATCGTTCCCGGAACTTATCACATGTTCCTCAGCGGTGTTCAAACGGATGCAACCATCGAACCCGGCCAGACATTTCCATTCGAATGTGTTGTCAGTTTTCCTGAAAAGACACCAATCAGCTATTATATCAAGAAAATTAGTTGGGAAGAATTCGACCGGTAGTCTGAATCCGGTTAATCCAGCAAATCCTGAACGTTCGTCAGTGGAATACTTCGCTCGATCGTTTCAAGATAATTCTCACTCAGATCGATGTATTGATCTTTTATTGGATTTCTCTGAGCATCATATATCAATTTAACTTCCGGACGCAGCGGATTTTCCTTGCGGGTTTTATTGACTTTACCAATTTCACCGGAGTTCAACTGAACGTACAATCCAACCGGATATAAAGAAATATATTCGATTAGCGCCTTCACCAAATGAGTTGAATAGAAACTCCCTTTTTGCGAAATAATCTGCTTGATACCGACTGGTGGTACAAGGGCATCGCGGTGCGAACGCGGATGAATAAGCGCTTCATAAGCGTCGATCATCGAAATGACTCTTGCGTCCGGTAATAAATCATCTTCAAGCAAGCGATCCGGATAGCCGTGTCCGTTGTCTTTTTCATGATGCTGGTAAATGACTTTAGCCAAATAACTTTGCGATGGTTCAGAATTCAGAATCGCCTCGGCACCTAAAACAGAATGACTCCTGAATTTCCGGATTTCATGCTGAGTCAGTTTTCTCTCGTCTTTTTCGAGAATCTCTATCGGGACTTTAGCGCTGCCGACATCGTGGATTAACGCAGCCGCACATAATCTGATTTGCTCATCAGTAGAATATTTCAATCCTTTGGCAAGGACCACTGAAAAGATCGCGACGTTGACCGCATGCGAAATCGTTAGATCGTTGATGTCGAAATAATGGATGGCAAGCGAACTCAATTCGGTCGATTCATCAATATTTCGTACGATTCCATCGGCCAATTCAAAAAGATTGTCAATCTGAAACTTATTGGTAGTCCGAAGATCGTTTTGGCGGGTTTCGATATATTCCAACGCTTTTTTATAGAGAACTTTCGGACTCTGAAATTCTTCGGAATTTATCATATTCCCTCCGGGAATAAAATTATGTCAGTCGTGACAAAATTCGTACGGACTGATGGTTTCTTTGGCGAATTTCTCTTTTGCCAAACTTAATCGTTGGCGTTGTTCTCCAAACCATCGTAAAAATTCCGCAGGTGCGGATTCTTCGACAAAGCCTTTTTCTAAACGATCTAATTTTGCGACAAGTTTTTCGATTCGAATCGAAAACTGATTTACGTACTGTTCCCGCGAATAATCTTTATTCAAAGTTGTCTGAAAGAGTTTCCTGATATCGTCATATTTTGGGATGAAACCGATCGGCGTTTCGATGGCTTGGTAGTCACCGTGAAC
>JAQUKI010000137.1 GCA_028719225.1 Fidelibacterota bacterium
TGTGCTCTTCCGATCTTGATGATTTCGTCAGCACTACAGAAGAATTTACGATGAATGACTACTATGAAGAAGATTCATTCATTTTAGAAAATGATGATTTAACGATCACCATCGGTTTAGATTGGGAATATCCCTTCGAGTAAAATCAGATATTGAACCGAATTTCCAGAATATCGCCGTCTTTCACGACGTACTCTTTCCCTTCGAGGCGAACCAATCCTTTGGCGCGGCAGGCGGCATAATTGCCATTAGCGATTAAATCCTCATAAGCGACAACTTCCGCCCGGATGAATCCGCGTTCGAGATCGGTATGAATCGCGCCGGCGGCTTTTTGAGCGTTCGATCCGCGCCGGAGCGTCCATGCCCGACATTCGTCTTCGCCGACACTGAAAAACGAGATCAACCCCAGCAATTCGTATGATCGGTGAATTAAATTGAATAGCGCCGGTTCGCGAATTCCCATATCTTTCAAAAAAACCGCCTGATCTTCAGGTTCGAGTTCGGCGATTTCCTTTTCAATGGACGCGCATAAAGCGGTAACCGTTGCGCTTTCCGACTTCAGATCGTCAAATTGATGAATGATCGATTCGGTTTCGGGTATCTGGCTTTCACCGATGTTGATCACATAGAGGATCGGTTTAGCCGTCAAAAACTGAAATCCGCGCAGGATTTTTTCTTCGTCGGGACTGACGGCGAATTCTCTCAACGGCTTTTCCGTTTCAAGCCATGCCCGACATTTGACCAGTATATCGAGTTCTTTTTTATCCGCATCGTTCTGAATTTTCCGGAGTTGTTTTTCGAGCCGTTCGACGCGCGATTCGATGATTGTCAGATCGGCTAAAAGAAACTCCGAATTTGCGAATACGATGTCGGCCTTGGGATCGATGCGGTCGAACGGATGCGGAAACATCTTGTTTTCAAACGACCGGACGACCAGCAGAATAGCATCGACGGTTTTCATGTTAGCCAGAAACTGCGGCGGCAAGCCGTGAGAACTTTTCTGATCGCTTTCAAGTCCGGAAACTTTCAGGTATTCGACGGTCGAATTGACCTTGCTTTTCGGATTGAACATCGCCGTCAACCTATCCAGCCGTTCATCGGGAACTTTAACGACGCCGCGTTCCGACTCGACTTTTCCCTTAAAAGAGTCGCTGCCCGACTTATGGCATAGTAAGGTAGAAAAGAGCGCGCTCTTCCCGGAATACGGGAGTCCTGCAATTCCAATCTGCATAACTTTACTCCAAATTCAATTTCTAACTCAACACGATGAAATTTAGATTTAATCTGATAGACGCCCAAACTGAAAATCGATGGCGTGAACGCCCAATGAAAAATACTTATTGGTTTTCGACCGTTTTTTTTTAATTTTCTCTAAATGGAGGTCCAATGGAAACATATGTTACTCCGGTAAAGACGAAGAGAGAAATGCGACGATTCATCCGGTTTCCGTGGAAAATATACCGAGGAAACACCGCTTGGGTTCCGCCATTGATCTCCGAGCAGAAGGCGATGTTCGATCGGATGAAATTCCCGTTTTTCGAGCATTCGGAAGTGGAATTTTTTCTGGCATACCGTAACCGCCGGGTCGTCGGACGAATTGCCGCCATTCGCAACAATAACCATTTAAAAATATATCATGACGAAACCGGTTTCTTTGGATTTTTCGAATCAATCGACGATCAAAGCGTCGCCGACGCTCTCTTTACCGCAGCAGAAAGTTGGTTAAAGCGTCACGGATTGAAGCATATTCGCGGACCGGAAAATTATTCACAGAATGAAGAATGCGGCCTGTTGATTGACGCCTTCGACAAACCGCCGGTGATGATGATGACTTATAATCCGCCTTATTATCCGAAACTGATCGAAGCGGCGGGATTTAAAAAAGCCATCGATATGTACGCTTATGCGATTGAAGGCGCCGACAAAGTGCCGGATCGACTGGCATCCGCCGTCGCCGAAATCCGGAAAAATGCCGATTTTACCGTCCGGAACATCGACCTTGACAAATTAGATGAAGAAGTCGAACTCATTAAAAAAGTCTATAACGCCGCGTGGTCTGAAAATTGGGGCGCGGTTCCGTTTACCGACAGCGAAGTCGAACATCTTAAAAACGCCCTGAAACGGATCGTCATACCGGAAATGGTCTTTATCGCCGAGATTGATGGAGAACCGGTTGGTGTCTCGCTCACGACTCCGGACATAAATCAGGCATTAATCCATTTAAACGGCAGGCTTTTTCCGATTGGCATTTTCAAACTTCTCTGGTACAGTCGCCGGATCAATAAGGCGCGTGTTATTATCATGGGCGTCATGAAAGAGCATCGACACAAAGGGATCGACATTCTGTTTTATTATGAGACTTTTCACAACGGACTGAAGCATGGTTTCAACTGCGGCGAGATGTCGTGGATTCTGGAAAACAACGCCCCGATGCGTCGCGCTCTGGAAAAAATCTACGGCACGAAGATCGACAAGACCTACCGTATCTTTGAAAAGCCGATCTGTTGAGAATGGCATCCGGATTATTTTCATGGATTGTTTGATAAATACTTTAAATTTTGCGGTCTTTGTATCTTAATTTGAGGAAAGAATGAAATGTCTCGTCACCGGTGCGACCGGTTTTATTGGAACACATCTTGTCAACCGGCTTCTGTCGGACGGTCACATCGTCCGTTGTATGGCGCGAAGCGAAAGCGTCCGCCCGGAAGAATTCGCCGATAAGGTGGAATGGGTTGTCGGCGATCTTCAGGACAAGGATTCGCTGAATAAGGCCGTTCAGGATATCGAAATTATTTTTCATCTGGCCGGCGCAGTCAAAGCGCAAAACGCGTTTGAATTTCTCCAGATCAATTTTTACGGAACCCGGAATCTGCTGAATGCCATTTCGGAATACGGCAAGAAAGATGTTCGGCTGATCTATATCAGTTCTTTGTCCGCTGGCGGCGCGTCCGACGCTCTCAAGCCGAAACATGAAGACGAACCGGCGTTCCCGGTTTCGGCCTATGGCAATAGCAAGTTGGCCGCCGAGATCGCCGTTTTAAAACAAAAAGAAAATATTCACGTCACCATCATTCGTCCGGCAATCGTTTACGGCCCTGGCGATCAGGAAACATTGTGGTTTTACGAACTGGCAAAGAAGAATATCAGCCCGCGAATCGGATTGCGGAAAAATTATTTCAGCATGATTTATGTGGAAGATCTGGTTCGTCTTATGATCCTTTTGATGGACAATCCGCTTGATTCGGGTGAAATCTTTTACGCCGCCGACTTGAATGACGAAGGATATTCGCAAAGCGAGGTCATTGAGACTGCCGCTAAAATCCTCGGCGAATGGACCGTCACACTTTACGTTCCAAAATCGATCGTTTGGTTGATGTCGGTCCTTTCCGGTTTTTTTTCCCGGCTCGTCGGAAAACTGAGCATTTTCAATGCGGATAAATACCGGGAAATAACTCAGGAATACTGGGTTTGCACTTCCGAAAAAGCCAGACGGCTTCTAAACTTCAAGCCCGAAGTCAAATTGCACGACGGTCTCGAAACCAGCATCGCGTGGTATAAAAAGAACAAATGGATATAGAAATCGACGCCAAAACATCTTTTAGGGAACATATAAATGCCAGGATTTTCCCGGCCGATTATCTCGTCCTGTTTTATGGCGCTTTTCTTTTGCTGATCGCTCTCTTTTTCGGCAATCGGATCGAAGAAGGTAGTAATTTTTTAACTCTCGATTTTGGCATTCTGATGATTTTGTCCGTCTGCATTTATTTTGAACGGCGCGATTATCACTCGCAGATTTACTGGATTCATGTCTGGATACCGATCCTGACGCTGGCGCTTTTTTATACCCAAAGCACTATCTTTGATAATCTGGTCTTTCCGCAAACGTTCGATCCTTTGTTGCAGCGCTGGGACAAGGCGGTTTTTGGCGTTGCGTTGAATACTAAACTGGCGCCGTTGGCAAACAGTTCGTTCCTCGATGAAACGATGCACGGATTTTATTTTTTCTATTATTTTATGTTATTCGTGCCCGGATTGATCATGATGTTTAAACGACATCCGCTCGTTTTCGAGATGATCTTCACAATCGCCGTGATGGCTTATCTGCATTACATTTTCTTTATGCTTTTCCCCGCCGACGGTCCCATCGATTATCGTTCACAATTATTCGGCAAAGGATCCGTGTTCATTCCGCTGATGGATTTTATTTATCAGACCAGCGGTCAACAAGGCGGCGGCGCTTTCCCCAGCACGCACGTCAGCACAGTTGTTGTCGTGATGTTGTTCACCGCAAGATTCAGGCGAAAAAGTCTTTGGCTGACTCTTCCGGTGACGGTTGGGATTATTATTGCAACCGTTTATTGCAGTTACCATTATGCGATCGACGCACTGGCGGGAATCGTCTCCGGTTCGCTGTGTTATTTTTTAGGCAGATACATTTATTCCCATTGGAACCATCCGTCCGAACTCCCCGTCGAATAAGAATAAACTTTCCCGTTTCACTAAATATTCGCCTTGCAATTGCCTGAATAATTTCAATAATTTCAGACGAAATTTGACATGGCGATAAAGGTCTAAAGCAGGTAGGAGTAGTAATATGGAGTGTGACCGTTTGTATTTCGCTTATGCGGATAATATGAATGAAGAAATGATCCGATCTATTTGTCATGGAGCTAAGTTTGAGGGAGTGGCAGAACTAAAAGAGTATCGACTGGATTTTAACGCGAAAGGTCAGCCGGTCGTCATCAAAGACAACAAACATTCGGTTTGGGGAGTTGTGTGGTGTCTTTCGGCGCGCGATATTTTCCAATTGGATGAAAAAGTAACAAGAGAATATGGGAAACCGGCAAAAGTCAAGCTGCCCGTCTGGCTCGAAACCGACAGTGAAGTGGAAGCGTTTATCTATCTGCTATCCGCATCCGGTACTCCTGTCTATCCGGCGCCCTATATCAATGATATCATCGAACAGGCGGATTACTGGTCGCTTCCACGTTCGTATGTATCCTATATAAAATCGCTGAAAAGCCCGGCGACGTAATTTTTATTCGTTCTTTTTCCGTTCCCGTATGTATAACTGCCCGCAGGCGGCAGAAATGTCCGATCCTTTACTGCGCCTGACGGTCACAGTAAACGGCGCCTGATAGACCTCTCGGATAAAACGATTCACGACCGTTTCGTCCGGTTGGCGATAACCGAAGTGCTCGTTCTCGTTGTATGGAATCAGATTCAATTTACACGGCAGTGAGCCGAGCAACGAAACGATCCGGCGCGCATCTTCGGATGAATCGTTAAAACCTTTGATCAAAATATATTCGAATGTGACCCGGCGTTTCGACTTACGCGTATAATATTTAATGGCTGTCATCAGATCGTTCAACGGATACTTCCGGTTTATCGGGATCAGTTCGTTCCGCTTTGTATCGTCGGCGGCATTGAGTGAAACGGCCAGTTTAAAGCGATGTTCTTCATCAGCAAAACGGTAAATTGCCGGAACGATTCCGCAGGTCGAGATCGTGATCTTCTTGGCGGCGACTGCCGATCCCAGTTCGTTGTTCAGGATATTCGCGGCGGAGATGACATTCTCGTAATTCAAAAACGGCTCGCCCATTCCCATAAAAACCACATTCGTGACCGGCTTTTTCACGAATGAATTGATCAGCGTCAGTTGATCGGCGATTTCACCGGCGGTCAGATTTCGTTTGGTGCCCATCATACCCGTCGCGCAGTAGGAACAACCGATCGGACAACCAACCATTGTCGAAAGGCAAACCGTCACGCGTTTTGCTTCGACCATATAAACCGATTCGACAAATAATCCGTCTGCCATTTCGAAAAGATATTTGACTGTCTCATCGATCCGCGACGCCTCCTGAGTCTTTAGCGTCACCGCCGATAATAAAAACGACTCCGAAAGCCGTTTCCGAAGATCGGTTGACAGGTTCGTCATTTGCTGAAAATCGCGGACGCCTTTCTGATACATCCATTGAAAAATCTGCCGCGCATGAAACGGCTTTTCGCCAATCTCCGACATCAAAGCCGTCAATTGTTCCAATGTCAGGCCTTTGATATTTCGTTTCGTTTCCGGATTGGCATTCATAATTATTCTCCGCGCAAGTTTACAAAAAAAATCTCCAGCAATCACGGATTTTCCGCATCAACTGCATTGACATTCACTCCGTCGGGAAATAAATTACCCGTCAGATGAAATTACTCCTGAAAATGAAACGCGCGCTGATCCCGATCCTCGGATTTGTTGTGACGCTTTCCGGGCAAAATTATAACCTTTCGAACGTTTTCCCCTCGGTAAGGGAACTGTATTCCGTCGTTATCTCAACTCATTCGGATTCGCTCGAACCGGTGGCTTTCGTTTATTCGAACTGCGTCGGGAATTTAAAAAACCGGATTCTCATGAAATGGACGAAGGCCGAAAAACCATTTGCCTCGGACGACGAGCAGTCGTTCGGCATCCTTTCATTGGGAAAATCACCGGAAAATCCGACGGAACGCCGGGATTTCATTCTCCGGACAATCAATGGCCGGGATTTGAAAGTCGTTCCCGTTAAAGGTTCGTTTATACCAGATAAGAAATTACCGACTTTTATATTTTCTGATAATTGCCGGATGATCGCCGGGATTTTTCCCACCGGAGATCAGTTACGTTTCTTCAATTTCCAAAACGAGGAAACCGGCGGATTTACTTTTTCACAGGAAACAGTCATCAACACCGATAAGTCACGCGGACAATTTAGCGGCGACGGTTTGCATTTTCTGTTCTATTCGCTCATCAGCCGGTCGGCTCTCGAACCGCTCGCGCCCGAACTGTTCATGTTCACGCCCATCGGCGAAATGATATGGAATTTCAAACCACCGACAGGAACCGTTCGCTCGTTTGCCACATCATTCTCCGGAAAATTTTCCGCTATTGGCGTTCAGACGGAAAATATCACCGCGGCCGGTATTGCTTACCGGACGACATTACTTGATGAAAAAGGAAACGTCATCGAGACATTCCCATTTGGATTTCACATAGGCGACATCGACGAAAAAGGCTCGTGGATCGTTTTTGCCACGATACTTCGTTTCGCCTTGTTTCCATCTCGACCCGGAAAACCTATTTCCTCG
>JAQUKI010000138.1 GCA_028719225.1 Fidelibacterota bacterium
GGCAATCGATCCAAGTCCTCGCCAAACCGAATCGCATGGTTCAAAAACACGGCCAATTATTTCAATTGCGCGAAGATTCCCTTCCGGACGGACGGCTCGTTTATATTGAAGTTCTACTCGACTTTCCCCTTCAGACATTTGCCTGACGATCAGAAAAATCGAGTCCAGAATATCCGTCGGTTCAAAACCGGATACCGCACAAGGAACAAGGTAATCACGAGACAAAAAACGAAATATTTCACTACCGGTAATCGCCGAAACGTGCCCCGGACAGATAAACCCGTCGATTGCAGTCTCATGCGAATCCAGAAGCACTTTCATCGCGAACGGCATCGTTTTATGTCCTGAAAGAACAGAGAAATTGCGGACTTTTCGTTTTTCCGCCGTTAGAATGACCGATGCGACCAACGGCGCTGTCGTTTCAAATCCAATCCCTAAAAAGACGACCCTTTTTGTCGGATTGGCTTCAGCCATTTCGAGCGCTTCGGATGGTGAGTAACAAATCCTCACGTCGGCGCCGGAAGATTTTTCACGTTGAAGACTGGATTCACTACCCGGGACGCGCATCATATCCCCGAAAGTCGCCACGATCGTACCCTTTTGCCGGGAAATGAAATGTGCCGCGTCGATAAAATCGTTCGGCGTCACGCAAACCGGACAACCGGGACCGCTAATTAGTCTGAGATTTTCCGGTAACAAACCGGCAATTCCATATCGAAAAATAGCGACGGTATGTCCGCCGCAAACTTCCATGATCGACAGGCGTTTCTCCGGCATTATTCGCCGAATTTCCGACGATATTTTCGCAGCGATCTCGGGATTCCGGAATTCGTCGATGAATTTCATCTTTCCTTTTCCCGTCTAATCGCTTCCCGCCCGGCGACGGTCTCGCTCATTTCATTCCAGATTTCAAGCGTTTCCAGCGCGGCTGTTACATCGAGTTTTTCGATGGCAAAACCTGCGTGAACAATAATGTAATCGCCAATTTTTATATCGGGAAGCAAGTCAAGATTCGCGCGATAAATGATGCCGCCAACTTCTGCTTCGGCTATATTGTCCTGAATTTTTTTAACTTCCATAGGAACGGCAAGGCACATAATCGATTAGTTCTCCGTCAATTGTTTCTGTTTTACAACAGCGCTTGCGATAACCGCCTGTCCAACGGATATTCCGCCATCATTCGGTGGAATTCGCCGATGCGTCCAGACGTGAAATCCATTTTGTTTTAAAAGATCGTTTAGCATAGACAGCAGGTGGATATTCATAAAAACGCCGCCGCTTAAAACGACATCGTTGATGCCGATGGATTGTCTGATCTTTTCCGCCACTTCCGAAAAAACATTCGCAAGTCCACGATGAAATTTTGCTGAAATTGTCCCTGATTTCACGTCGTTTAAAACATCATCGACGACACTTTTAATGACTTCTTTCCAATCAAGGATAATCATATCGTTTTGGGATTCAATCCCGAAAATATAGCCGTCAACATTTTCGTCGGTAATTGTTTGTTCGAATTCAATTGCCGCTTGTCCTTCGTAATGAACATGATTCCGGATTCCGGCAATCGCCGCAACGCCATCAAACAATCGCCCGCAGCTGGATGTTATTGGCGTATTGATCTGATTCTCAATCGCTTTCAGGATTATTTCCAGTTTGTCCGGCTTAACTTCTTTCAAGAACGGTAAACCAAATTCGATAAATCCTTTTCCAAAAACCTGATGTAAATAACCAACCGCCATCTGCCATGGATTTCGTATCGCTGAACTCCCGCCGGGCATTCCGACATTTTTGAAATGCGCCAATCGTCGAAATCCGGTAAATTCTGCCAACAATATCTCGCCGCCCCAAATCGTTCCGTCACTTCCGAGTCCCGTTCCGTCAAGAACAATCGCCAAAGCCCGTGAAATTCCATTCTCTGCCATACACGAGACAGCATGTGCATGATGATGCTGAACACCGATTTTTCGGATTTTCTTACCGGCTGAATTTTTAAATGGATATTCCATCGCAAATCGTGTGCTCAGATAATCCGGATGAAGGTCATACGCGATGATTTCCGGTTCGATATCGAAAACTTTCCGATAATGCCGAATACCAATGTCGAAAGAATTCAAAACCTCGACATTTTCCATATCGCCAATATGCTGACTGAGATAGATTTGATTGTTTTTAGCGAGCGCAAATGTGTTTTTTTGTTCGGCTCCGCTGGCTAAAACGGGTTGATTGAATTTCCAATCCAAGGCAATTTGTTCGGGAGAATATCCTCTCGCTTTCCGGATCGGGTACTCGTGTTCTTCCCAGATTCTCACGACGGAATCATCACATCGCGTGTGAATTCGGCGGTTGTTTATTAGGAAATAATCCGCGATAGATGATAGTCTGGCAATCGCATCATCATTTTTAAATGCAACCGGTTCGTCACTCATATTTCCACTGGTCATCACTAACGGTTTCTGATGAAAGTGAAAAATCAAATGATGAATCGGTGAATATGGCAACATCGCGCCGAGAAATTGATTCTTTGGAGCGACTGACGGCGAAACCTGCTTGCTTGTCTTTTTCTTTAGTAAAACGATTGGATGCGCAACCTGCTGAAGTAAAGCGCGTTCGGTATCGGAAATTTCACAATATTCTTCAATCATCGCCAGATTTGAAAACATCACGGCAAACGGTTTATCTTCGCGGATTTTTCTTGCGCGAATAGCACTAACGGCCAGTTCATTTCCAGCATCACAGGATAGATGAAATCCGCCGATTCCTTTAACTGCGACGATTTTACCGTCTGAATAAATTTCTGAAAGCGAAGTAAATATCGCCTCGTTTTGTGATGTATCTCTACCAACCAGATCGACTTTTGTATCTGCACTGAACAGTTGAATACGCGGCCCGCAAACCGGACAAGCATTCGGTTGAGCATGGAAACGACGATTTTGCGGATCATCATATTCACGTTGACAATCAGGACACATCTTAAAATCCTTCATTGTCGTCATTTTCCGGTCATATGGAACATCCAAGGTAATCGTGAAGCGCGGACCGCAATGCGTACAATTAATAAATGGATACAAATATCGTCGGTTGGCGCAATCGAATAATTCTTTCAAGCAATCGTCGCAAATATCCAAATCGGGAGAAATGCGAGCGGTCTTATCAGATTCGGATTGACTCTCGCGGATACTGAATTCTTGGAGTGGTTTGTGTTCGACATTTGTCGCAATAATTAAATTGTCTATTCGACTATGTTTCGGAGCATCTGTTCGGATATTTTCAATGAATTTCTCCAGACCGGCTTTATCACCTTGAACCAGAATCGTGACGCCATTGCTTGTATTGGTGACGTAACCGGTCAATCCGAATTCATTCGCCAGTCGAAAAATAAACGGCCTGAATCCAACACCCTGAACAACACCCGAAATACTGAGTCTGTAAGTTGACAAATCCCTCCAGTCACTATTCTAAAAGAACCGTTCTATGGAAAAATCAGATACAATATATCATCGAAAATTTAATAATCGGAGAGATTTTTCTGTATGAAGAATTCTTCTCAACAGATTCGCTATACTGGATACTCTATTTGTAGAATTCCACAATGTTGTCTAATTAATCGTCAGTTTGGTCAGATGATCTTGATCTTTTCCGAGGATATACTATGTTAGTTTCGCGATACAATCGAGATGATTGTTCCGAACAGAATTGACCAGGTTGGAAACGGGATAAAACTCTAAGTCGCCAGAAAATGGTTTCAACAAATGCGCGGCTGAAGTCGGAGGAAAATCATGACAATCCAACCAGGCATCGAGCGCAGATTTAGGGAGAATCACCGGCATCCGTTCGTGAATGAATCGCAGTTGGGGATTCGCCTCTGTCGTGATGACCGTATAGGTAAACTTCTGTTCGCCAGCCGGAGATTTCCACTGATTCCAGAGACCGGCCATCGGTAAAATTGCTCCATCGGATTGATGGATAAAAAATGGCTGCTTGCGTCCTTCCGTTTGCTTCCATTCATAATAACCGTCAGAAATGACAACGCACCGATGGGAATCAAAAAGATCGGAAAAAGTCGGCTTTTCAAACAATGTTTCTGCGCGGGCGTTGATGAAAACCGGTAGTTTGTCCTGATCTTTCGCCCAGGATGGTATCAATCCCCATCGCATCATCCGCACGACGCGCGTATTTTCATTCACCAAAATCGGGACGAAATTCGTCGGCGCGATGTTGTAACTCGGTTGGTAAGCGACCGATTCGTCCCACAATTGGATCGAGAGTTCCTCGATGATCTCCATCTTTCCTTTAGTTAATGTCTTACGACCGCACATAGATATTTCCTGTCTAAATGAGATTAGTTATTCTGATAATTCTCATGTCATTCAAATCCAACTTTATAAATATAACTTCTCTATCCGTGTAACCAAACTGCTTTTTCCAGTCAATATTCCTTCGCAAATGTCACTTCCCTGACCAAGCGTTTGTAAATCACTGCTGATCCTTTAGTCGCCATTTTTTCCGCCGTCTGCTGAAGACTGGCAAGTTTTTCGACGGTTACTGTGTACGTGTCATAAGCCTCTTCAACCTTCCCGCGCAGAACGAACAGCGTTTCCCAATGCAACAGATCGCCAAACTGTTTATACGCTTCCGGAAACATCACGCACTCGAAAATGTCGGTTTCATCCTCAAAGGTTACGAATTCCATCTGCTCTTCCTGCTTGGTAAAGGCGACTTTTCGCGTGATGTAAACGCCCAACAGGTTGATCGTCTGTCCAACATAGCGCGAGAGGTCAATCGCCTTCCTGATTTTTCCATCGAAAACCGGTAGAAATCGCCTTAGCGGATGTTCGGAAATCGGAAAACCGAACGACTCGATTTCCAGCAATAAAATTTCGTATTCGCTCAATTCCTGACGATGGTTTGCAAACGTCAACGGTTTGCGTTCACCTTTTTGGAGATAAAAACCGGCGACTTTAAACGCGATTTCCTGATGCGTCAATTCTGGCTCCAAATCGGCAAAACAGCGGGCGTTCGTCAGCGCCATCGCGTCGGCAAGATCGATGTTTATTCTCGATAGAAAATCATCTAAGGATTGAAAGTCGCCAGCCTTCCGCTCCTTGAGAATTGCATCAATCGTCTTGTCCTGAAGTCGCTTGATCGCCATGAATCCCATCCGGATCTTGTCTTTTCTGCCTTTGTATTCACGCTGGCTCAGATTGATGTGCGGTGTAAGGATTTGAATCCCGAATCGACGAGCCTCGCTCAAATAAGCATACGCCGAATAATATCCGCCCTGATTTGTGATAACCGCCGCAAGAAATTCCGCCGGAAAATGCGTCTTCAGATAGGCGCAGGTAAACGACAACATCGCGTACGACGCCGAATGCGGTTTGCAAAACGAATATCCGGAAAACGACTCAATCATTTCCCAAAGCGTGTCCGCTAACTTCTGCGAGTAGCCGCGACTGATCGAGCCCGTGATGAATTTTTTCTTCCAGATCGGAACCAAATGCGCCAGCGCCGGACGAGAAATGACCTTCCGGACGTAATCCGATTCGGCATAACCAAATCCGGCAATTTCCCGCGCCACCATCGAAACCTGTTCTTCATAAACCATGATGCCATAACTTTCCTCAAGGCACGTCAGGTCGGGATGCAAAAGTTTCCACGGCTTGCCGTGAATTCGTTCCAACATCAGATCGATGAACCGGTTTGCCGCAGGTCGAATGATCGACGAATAAATCACGACATGCTCAAAATCCACGAGTCCGGCTTTTTTCAACAACAGGCGTGTCGCCGGACTTTCAATGTAAAAAATTCCCATCGTCCTTCCGGCTTTCATCAATGCTTCTGTTTCCGGATCGCCAATCGGTTGAATTCTATGATAATCCATGAACTCGTTCCGGTAAAAACCGATCTGCTTCAGCGTGTCGCGAACGACGGCGAGCGAGCGGTTGCCGAGGATGTCGATCTTCAACAAGCCGGAATCTTCGACCTGATCTTTCTCCCATTCAACGATCTGCACGCCTTTCGGCGCCATCAACACTGGAACATATTTGCGAATTTCATCCGGCACGACGATCACGCCGCCGGGATGCACCGACGAAATCCGAAACGCGCCGATCAGTTTTTCACTCTGCTGGATAATTTCTTCGAGCGTGTCGTCGAGTTCGAGATTTTTGAAACGCGGATCGGTTTTAATCCACTTCAAAAGTTCCGTTTTTCGCGCAAAATAGCCGATGCGTTTGGTCACCGCTTTGATCTCTTCGTTTGACAAACCATAGACTTTACCGACTTCACGAACGGCAGAACGCGGCTGCATGAAAACCTGGCTCGAAACCATCGCCGCCCGCTCCTTGCCGTATTTTTTAAAAATATAGTCGAGAATATCGTCGCGTTCATCCCACGGAAAATCCACATCGATGTCCGGCATATCGACGCGTTCCGGATGAATGAACCGCTCGAACCGAAGGTTGTACCGAATCGGATCGACTTGCGTGATGAAGAGACAGTAACTAACGATCGAAGCGGCGCCCGAACCGCGCCCAATCGTCGATTTCGTCTGCTTGACAATATCCCAAACAACGAGAAAATAAGGCGCGAAACCTTTTTGCAGGATTATCGAGAGTTCGTACTCGATTCGTTGCTTAACGGCATCGGTTATCTCGCCATACCGGATTTTGGCGCCGTCGTAAACCAGACTGCGGAGTTGCTTGTTGGCAAGACTCGTTTCCTTGAGCGACAAGCCGGGAAAAATCGTATTCGTGTAAGTCCAGTCGGTTTTGCACCGTTCGGCGAGATACTGTGAATTATTTATCGCGTCAAGACTGTTCGGAAAAAGTTCGACTATTTCCTTTTCGGATCGAAAATAATATCGGTCGTCCTTGAAATCTTCCGCCGTCAATTGCGAAAGCGTGGCATTTTTATCGATTGCCCGAAGAATCTGATGCGTCTTCCAATCATCGGATTTCAGAAAATAGACATTGCCGGTCGCTACGATTTCCAGCGTAAATTGCGTTGCCAGCCGCCGCGCCTCGCGCTCCAGATCGGAAGAGCGTC
>JAQUKI010000139.1 GCA_028719225.1 Fidelibacterota bacterium
GCCATAAACCATGTTGATCGCGGCGATCTCGCTTTCCGCCTGAACGAACGTTCCGCCCGCCAATGGTAGATATTTAGCGGCGGCGTGTGCGATTTCGCTCGCTGGCGTGATCGGATAGCCGTAATATGACTTACAGCCCGCCAGAATCGCGGCTTTTACAACCGCTTCATTGCCTTTTAAAAATTGTTTAGCCATAAAATCCTCGCTCTCTACTTTTCGGAAAGTTGATTTTTTTCTTTATTGACCGGCTGGCTGCATTCGGTGCAGAGCGAAATATCCGGCGCGGAATCCCGTGAAAAAACCTTCCGCTCGACTCCGCACGACGGGCAAAACCGTTTTTCAGTCATCAAATCCCAGCGTTTGAAAACCGTGATTGCGCCGGGTTCCGGGCATGTGTAAAAACAGATGCCGCAACCGCTGCAACCTTCGCCGATATAGGATGACGTATGGTAGCCATGAGTATTGAATTTTTCAGAAAGCGACAAGACCTTCATCGGGCAAGCCGCGATGCAAAGTTCACAACCTTTACATTCCTCGACGTTGATCGCCACATGTCCTCTGCTTTTTACTTCACTCATAAAATTTCTCCATATTTATTAGGGTTTATCGTTTTGTAAATTTGTCGAAAACCGCCTTGAAACCAGGAATTGACCGGCGGATGATGTCTTCGGAAACGCAATAAGCGATCCGGAAATATCCTTTGCGGTGAAAACCGGTTCCGGGCGTCGTTAAAATCAGTTTTTCCTGAAGCGCCTGTACGAACTGAATATCGTCGTCGATCGGACATTTTGGGAAAATATAGAATGTTCCTTCGGGCTTAACGATTTCATATCCGATTTCCGTCAGCGCTGAATATAGCAAATCCCGGCGGCGTTGATAGATCGGTACATTCACCTGTACATCCAAAACATGTGGAATCACTCTCTGCATCAGTGCGGGCGCGTTGACGTAGCCGAGGACACGGTTGCAGAATGTCGCGGCGTTGATGATATCTTTGTCGTCGTCAGCATATGGACTGACTGCGAGATAGCCGATCCGTTCGCCGGCCAGCGACAAGTCTTTCGAGAACGAAGTCGCTAAAATTGCGTTCCGGTAAAACAGGAATGGCGAAATGCAGGATAATCCATCGAAAATTATTTTTTTGTACGGAGCATCGGCGATGAGGTAAATCGGTTTTCCGAATTTTTTACTCGCCGATTCCAACAGAAAACTTAAATCTCTCAGCACTTTTTCACCGTAAACACGGCCGGTCGGATTGTTCGGGGTGTTGATCAGGAGAGCGCGGGTTTTTGATGTGATTTTCGATTCAATATTTTCGAAATTCGGTAGTAGATCCGGCGTCGATTCGGCAATGACCCTGACGCCCTGATGATTGTCGATATAAAAATCGTATTCGGCGAAAAACGGTGCGATGACAATTACTTCTTCACCGGGTTCGAGGATGGATTTGAGCAGGACGTTCAACGCCCCGGCGGCGCCGATTGTCATCGTTACATGATCGGCGGAAAAACCGATGTCGCTCTCTTTTGTCAGCAGGTTCGCAACAGCCTGCCGTGTTTCGATATAACCGGCATTGGGCATGTAACCGTGAACGAGCGGTCCTGATTTTTTAGATTCTTCGATGAGCGCGGCGGTGAATTCCGGCGGTGATTCGAGGTCGGGATTTCCGAGAGAAAAATCATAGACATTTTGTGAGCCGTATTGTTTTTTGAGCGTTAAGCCTATTTCGAACATTTTGCGGATCCAGGAGGCATTGGTCAGAGCGGCAGAAATTTTCGAAGAAACAGGCATTACGTCCTCGATTTTCTACGGCGTTGGTTGTGATAGTCGATCGGTTTCATCCCAATCGCCGGTTTTGATAAATTCGTCGATGGATTTAGCGGCATTGCGGCCTTCGCCCATTGCCAGAATTACCGTCGCGCCGCCCGAGACGATGTCACCGCCAGCGAAAACACCGCGTTTCGATGTGCGTCCGGAGGTGTCGTTGACGAGAATATTTCCCCACTTATTACATTTCAGATCGGGTGTTGTCTGAGAGATCAGCGGATTCGATCCGTTGCCGATGGCCACGACGACCAGATCGGCGTCGATGTCGAATTCCGAGCCGGGAATCGGTATAGGCCGCCGTCTTCCGGAAGCATCCGGTTCGCCGAGTTCCATGCGGACACTGCGAACCTTTTTCACCCAGCCGTTTTCGTCGGAAACAAATTCGACCGGATTGGTCAACATGCGGAAAACGATGCCTTCTTCTTTGGCGTGATGAATTTCTTCGATGCGCGCGGGCATTTCCACTTCCGAGCGGCGATAGACGATGGTTGCGGTTTCGGCGCCGAGCCGCATAGCCGTTCTGACAGCGTCCATAGCCGTATTTCCGCCGCCGATGACGACTGCGTTTTTTCCGATATGAATCGGCGTGTCGGCTTCCGGAAATTGGTAGGCTTTCATGAGATTGACGCGCGTCAAGAATTCGTTCGCGGAATAGACGCCCATCAGGCTTTCTCCGGGAATGTTCATAAACCACGGCAAACCGGCGCCGACGCAGAGATAAACCGCGTCAAAACCTTCCTCGTTCATCAATTCGTCGATCGTTAATGTTTTCCCGACGATGAAATTCTTGATGAATTTGACGCCGATCTTTTTCAGGTTATTGATTTCGTATCGGAGGATTTCCTTCGGCAGACGAAATTCCGGGATGCCGTAGACAAGTACGCCGCCGAATTCATGAAGCGCCTCGAATATTGTCACGTCGTAGCCCCACTGGATCAGATCGCTGGCGCAGGCAAGTCCTGACGGACCACTTCCGACGATGGCGATCTTTTTACCATTCGACGGTAAAAAATGCGGCGGTGTAAAATTTCCGTATTTTCTTTCGTAATCGGCGACGAATCGTTCCAACCTGCCGATGGAGACCGCCTGAAATTTTCCACGGAGAACACAGGTTTTTTCACATTGTTCTTCCTGCGGACAGACGCGCCCGCAAATCGACGGCAGCAGATTGTCTTCTTTGATCTTTTCCGCTGCGCCGAGGAAATCTTTCTGCACGATCATTCGAATAAAATCCGGGATTTTGATCCGAACCGGGCAACCGTCGATGCACGTCGGGCGCGGACAATCCAGACAGCGGTTTGCCTCCAGAACGGCAGTTTTTTCATCGAATCCGAGATTGACTTCGTTGAAGTTGCGTTTTCGGATTTCCGGTGCCTGTTCGGGCATCTTTTGCCGGGGAATCGCCATGCGGTCTTTTTTGGTGAGAACCGGTAAATTTTCCATTAATTTGATTTGTTATGACTTTTCTTGTTGGTTGATGTACGAATCCAGTTTGCATGTGTGATTTTCATGCACGAACCGGTCTAAGGATATTCTTTCCTGCGCAACGAACTGTTTCTGGCGTTGGGCGATCTGATCAAAATCGACCAGATGCGCGTCAAACTCCGGGCCATCGACACAGACAAATTGCGTTTTTCCGCCGATGTTTGCGCGACATCCGCCGCACATGCCGGTTCCGTCGATCATGATGCTGTTGAGTGAAACCTCGGTGTGAATTTTATAAGGGCGCGTCATTTCGGCGATGGCTTTCATCATCGGCAGAGGACCGACCGCCAACACGAAATCCGGTTTTCTATCGGTGTTTAAGATAGCGGATAATGCTTCGGTGACGAATCCTTTTTTTCCGTAAGTTCCGTCGTCGGTAGTGACGATGACTTCATCGCAGACCGTTCGCATTTCGAATTCGGCCACGACGAGTTCTTTGGTGCGGGCGCCGATGATCGTGATGACGCGGTTTCCCGCCTCTTTGAGTGCTTTGGCAATGGGCAGAACTTCGGCTGTTCCGACGCCTCCGCAGACGCAAACAACGAACCCGAATTTTTCGATATGAGTGGGTTTGCCGAGAGGTCCGACGACATCTTGAACGAAATCGCCAGATTTAAGTTGATTCATCGTTTTTGTCGTTTTCCCGATTCCCTGAACCATCAGTGTGATGAAACCGGTTTCGGGAGAACCATCAACAATCGTCAGCGGAATACGCTCGCCATTTTCACGGACGCGGACGATGACGAATTGTCCCGGTTTACGTTTGCGGGCGATCAGCGGCGCTTCGATGACGAATCGTTTGATGTCGGGTGCGATGAATTCTGCAGAGAGGATTTTATTCATAATTTTCCTTGTTTATCGGAGCGAATCCTGAACTGACGGTTCTATCGCAGATCGCTGTACGCGCTTTCCAATTCTTCCAGTTCTTTCAAGGTAAATGAAAGCATTTTCAGAACGGTCGATAAGCCTACGATCGGAATGGTTAAAATGAGCGTATCGACGATTTCATCGCGGGTTGCGCCGGTTCGGACGATTTTTGGAATCAGTATCTTGATAGCTTCCGGCGACGGACTGTTGACCTGAATCGCCAGCATGATCAATTGACGCGTTTTCTCGTCGAGATGCGAACCGAGCGAACCGACCATTTTCTGGTAATTCTTAACGACGTCTTTTCTATTTTCCATCAAATAGGTCAAACCGTCCTTGTCTAAATCCTCCCATTTGAAATTGTCCGTAACCATGGTTCTTATCCTTACCTGTTTTGATTATTTGATTTCTTCGAGCCAGCCGCGTTTATCCGGAATGTCGGCGACCTGTAAGGCAATCAATTGCTTGTACAACTTCGTCGTGATCGGACCGGGTTCTTTGCCGTCTGCATAGAATGAATATTTTTTACCGAGATAAGTGAGCCAGCCAACGGGGGTGACGACAGCGGCGGTTCCGCACGCGCCGACTTCCGCGAAATTATCGATCTCATCGAGACCAACAGGGCGTTCTTCCATGTTCAATCCGAAATCCAAACGTGCGACATCGACCAGCGACCGCCGGGTGATGCTGTACAAAATGGAATCCGATTTCGGCGTGGCCAGCGAGCCGTTCTTGAAAACAAAGAAAACGTTCGATGCGCCTGTCTCTTCAAAGTATTTATGTTCTTTCGGATCGAGATAAACGACTTCGTTGAATCCTTCGTCTTTGGCTTTTTTTAAAGGAAAAAGCGAAGCGGAATAATTACCACCGGCTTTCGCCTGACCGATGCCGTGAGAAGCGGCTCTGTCGTAAAATGATTCAACTTTCAAACTGATCGGTTTAAATCCGGCTTTGAAGTAGGGGCCGACGGGAGTTACAAATACGACGAACAAATATTCATAAGCCGCGCGGACACCGAGATTTTCACCGATACCGATCTGAAACGGCCGTATGTAAAGCGACGCGCCCGTACCATAAGGCGGAACATAATCGATATTGGCTTTGACTGCTTCGACGATGCCTTTCATGAATAATTCTTCCGGAACTTCCGCCATGAGCAAACGTCTGGCGGATTCACGGAAACGTTTGGCATTTTCACGTGGGCGGAAAAGCAGAATTCGCCCATCTCTTGCTCTTTGAGCCTTCATTCCTTCAAAGATTTGTTGACCGTAGTGAAGGCAGGTTGCTCCTTCGTCAATCGAAATCTTGTTTTCCGTCGTTAGAATTCCTTCATCCCATGCACCATCTTTCCAATGAGCATGAAAACGATATGGGACATATCTGTAACTAAAATCCAATTTACTCCATTCAGTCGTTTTGAGATCCATGATTTTCCTTTCTTTGTTATCGATTCCCTTCACTGGGATGGTCGAAAAGCATGTCAGTCCAAAAAAGCGATATACAATCGTAATGTAACATTGACAAATGTCATGCCATCGAAAAATCTCGTGTTTTATGATTCGTTCCGCGGCGTTAGAAAGCGAGATTGAACGTTAACCAGAAAGATAGATTTTACGATCTGATCGATTCCTAAAATTGGAAATAGCATCGAAAAAACTTTATTGGATTTAGGAAATAAATGATTGTTCGATACATTAATGCTCAGACGTAAAATTGTTATGGAATCATTGGGAATTTATCTTTAAAATTGACATGTGGAAAATGGTAAAACAATAACCGTTTTCATGTGAAAAAAAGATTGGCAAAGAAATTGATACACTTGTATCAGTAATCGATGTATTGAAAATTAAATGAAATCAATCCAGTAAACTCACCAGGAGGATTTATGCACAAGAAACTATTTATTCCCGGCCCGGTGGACGTCCGTCCGGAAATTCTTTCTGCTATGGCAACACCGATGATCGGACATCGTAGCAAAGACGCATCCGCTCTTCAGCAAAGGATTTCGGAAAAAATCCAGAAAGTGTTTTACACACAAAATCCAATTCTGCTCTCAACCACTTCCGGAACGGGGCTGATGGAAGGATCGATACGGGGTTGTACGGCGAAACGAGCCGTCGTTTTTTCGGTCGGCGCATTCGGAGATCGCTGGGCGCAGTTGGCCAAATCCAATAATGTCCCGATGGATTGTGTAAAATCCGAGTGGGGACAGCCGACGACGCCGGAAATGGTCGATGAATATCTTTCGACCGGTAAATACGACGTGTTCACAATTACACACAACGAGACTTCGACCGGTTTGATGAATCCGATTGCCGCCATCGCCGAAATCCGAAAAAAATATCCGGATGTCATTTGGTTGGTCGATGCGGTTTCGTCGATGGCCGGTACCAAGATCGAAGTCGATAAACTCGGCATCGATATTTGCATCACTTCTACGCAAAAAGCGATCGGCTTGCCACCGGGAATGTCAATCTGCTCGGCTTCGCTAAAAGCGCTGGAACACGCCAAATTGGTTGAATTCCGCGGAACATATCTGGACATCGTTGAACTCTATACATACGTTCTGAAAAAACCGTATCAGTATCCCAGCACGCCGACGCTTTCACACATGTTCGCATTAGACAAACAACTCGACTATATTTTGGATGTCGAAGGCCTGGAAAACAGGTACGCGCGTCATCTCGAAATGGCGAAAATCACCCGCGATTGGGCAAATGAACACTTCGAGGTTTTTCCGGCGAAAGGA
>JAQUKI010000140.1 GCA_028719225.1 Fidelibacterota bacterium
GAAAATAGAGCGAGCCGTGTCAGGTCTGAGGACCCGACACAACGATCAAATATGGAAGGTTTGAGAAAAGTAAACGAGATAACTCTTCGAGAACCGGCATGGTTCACGCTTGACCGTTATGGCCTAATAAGAAGTATTATATAGGAGAGGACATATGAATAATAATTTTCTGGTATTACGGTTTGGACTTGTAATTCTGTTATCTCTACTCTTATTATCCTGTGATAATTCAGATGATTTTGAAGATGTTACAGTTACATTTGATCGTGAAAATATTGCGGATAGGTTTGGTAATAAAGATGGAATTACGAGTTCACAAGAATTACTTGATCTGGATCAGTATTTTGAAACGAATGATGAAGCATGGTGTATATCAAACTGTCCGTCTGGCTATCGGACTGGATCAGAGATTCCATCTGAGGTCGTGAGTGAGAAAGTATATATAGTGCGAGGTGAACCATATCCCAGTGAGAAATCATTACGTCAAGCAAACGATGGAATAAGTATTAGGACTCCTTACATAACCATCTCGGTATTAAGATCGGATTCTCAAATTACTCTTTTCAAGATATACCGATCTCCGGGACCCCGTTTTGCAAAAGCAACATGGACGCGAATGAGAATTGTTCCATAATAATTAAACGCATCGCCCTAACCATTGTGATTAATTCCACGCCTTAGACGTCAGCATGGATTTGAGATTTGATGAGTTTACGAAGAATTCACGTGTTCCGTCAGGTTCTCAAACCTGACGGCATGGCAATATGACATGAGTGAGCGAATGAGACGAATATCTGGCGAAAATAGGGCAAGCCGTGTCAGGTCTGAGGACCCGACACAACGAATAAATAATTCTTCGAGAACCGGCATGGCTCAGCCTTGATAGTTCTGGCACATAAAAAGTACCATGGAACAATTAAAAATGTATTGCATATATTGATATGACGTATTAATATTGTGATGTATGACGTATATGGAGATGATATGCAAACAAAATTGACGTTAAGAATGGAAGATGAACTCATCAATATGGCGAAATCTGTTGCCGAAAAAAAAGGTAAGTCGCTCTCAAAAATGGTTTCCGATTACTTTATGGCGCTTACTAATCAAGAAATAACCGGGGATAATATTGAATTACCACCCAATGTAAAATCTTTGTATGGCGCTCTTGCAGATTCAGGCGTTGATGAATCCGATTATAAGAAATACGTTGAAGGTAAATATTTATGAAAATCCTGTTTGACACGAATATCATATTGGATGTATTGCTTCTTCGTAAACCTTACTATACTTCTGCTACTTTTTTATTGTCTGAAGTTGAACAAGGAAATATTGAAGGATATCTCTGTCCGACAACACTAACGACTATCGGTTATTTGGTTACAAAAATAAAAGGAGCAGTTGAAGCGAAAAAACTGATTAAGAACCTTCTAAATATATTCGAATTGACGGTACTAAATAAATCAATATTTGAAACCGCATGTAGTCACAAAATCAACGATTATGAAGATGCAGTATACCATGAATCGGCACGCTCAAGTAATACTGAAGGAATCGTAACCCGGAACGTAAAAGACTTCAAATATGCTTCTGTAAAAGTATACGATCCTGAAGAACTAATAGGGATTATCAAGTCATAATAGAAGAAAAGGTTTTAACTATTGGCTACTTTTTCGGCAGTGTTTCGACATATCGACTTGCGGGTATACATTATCGGCAATACTTTTCACGTGTTCCGTCAGGTTCTCAAACCTGACGACATGGCAATATGACATGAGTGAGCAAATGAGAAGAACAGGTGTCAGGTCTGAGGACCCGACACAACGGATAATAAAAAGCGTTATAATAGGAAATGATCCGTTTGATTATATTAAAGGTGAAAGAGTACGAGGTTCTTTTCTATTAATGTTGTTAAAAAGAAAGGTGATTTACTTAATTGACTCGTAATAACATGCTGGTAGTATTGCTGATTGTCGTGTTCTCAGGTATCGTTTATCCCGAGAATCCATCAGGTTTTAGTGCTAAAGATCCGATTGAGTCACCGGCGCTGTTCCCAATACTGGATCACAATAAACTATGTTACATCGACTCGTCGGGGCAAAGAAAAATATCTACCCCGTTTACGATGATGGTTCCTTCGGATGACGATTTCCTTTCAAAATATAAGCATTCGGAAGGAATCGCTCTAATTCCCAGATATGATTACTTGCATTATTTTTTCATTGGCATGAATATGATGGGAATTGGAATTAAGGGTGATTTGATTTTTGAATCGGATTATAAGTGGATTGGAAATTTTTGTGAAGGTCTGGCTCAGGTATGTCAACCTGTAAAAATATTATTCATTGAAATAGATCAGAAATATGGATTCGTCAATACGGATGGTGTATTAAAAATTGAACCTCAATTCGATTTTGCGGGTCCGTTCAGTGAGGGTTTGGCGGCAGTTATATCGGATAAAAAATATGGGTACATCGATACAAGCGGAACGATTGTCATTTCACCCGGATTTGATGAAGCCAGATCTTTTTCAGAAAACATGGCTAGCGTGAGACTCGGCGATAGGTATGGTTTCATCGATCACAACGGCGAGTTTGTTATTTCTCCAAAATATGAACAAGCGTGGTCTTTCAATACCGGTTTAGCCAGAGTGATGATTGATGGAAAAATCGGGTTTATTAATTCAAAAGATAAAATGGAAATTCAGCCAATTTATGAAGAGGCTTTCGATTTTCAGGATGGAGTTGCATTAGTTAAACATGCAGGTAAAATTGGATATATCGATCGGGAAGGTAATTTCGTAATAAAACCTCAATATGAAACCGGCGGCAATTTCTCCAGTGGATTAGCTCCGGTGAAGATAGCCGGTAAAAGTGGTTATATCGATAAGGATGGTAATCTCAAACTACCTAATAAATATGATCGTGCATATCCTTTTGAAAATGGTTTGGCGATAGTCGTATTCCAAAATAAAGTAATGTATATCAATAGATTTGGAGATTGCATATCATATTTGAACAATTAATTTGCACCACAAATATGAATTTCTCCGTCAATCGGATTTTAAATGTTCCGTGAGGTTCTCAAACCTGACGGCAGGGCAATATGACATGAGTGAGCGAATGAGACGAATATCCGGCGAAAATAGGGCAAGCCGTGTCAGGTCTGAGGACCCGACACAACGAATAAATCTCGTTGTGAGACG
Source organism: Fidelibacterota bacterium (assembly GCA_028719225.1). Classification (GTDB taxonomy): domain Bacteria; phylum Fidelibacterota; class UBA2242; order UBA2242; family UBA2242; genus 0-14-0-20-45-22. Next base: position 3,206 of record JAQUKI010000140.1, read on the forward strand.
TTAAAATTTCGAGATCGTTCCATGAGATCAAAGCCCGCCCGGCATTTGTCGGACGGGCTTTTTGGTTTTATGTATGACTGTCAGTACTCGATTCCCTCTCTGGCGGGAATTCCTTTATGATAGTAGTGTTTGATCTCCTTCATTTCCGTCACCAAGTCGGCGGCGGCGAGAATTTTCAGGTCGGCGTTTCTGCCGGTGATCACGAGTTCGACATCTTCCGGTTTGGACTGGATGATTTCAAGCAAATTGTCTGCAGTGAATAGTTGGAAATGAACAGCGATATTCGCTTCATCAAGAATGATCAGATCGTACTGACCTTCCGTGATAGCGTGTTTGACTTCTTTCAATCCTTCCTGCGCGAGGCGAATATCTTCCGGCTCCGGCTTTGTCCGAATAAAACATTTGCGTCCGAATTGTTTGACGGTAATCGCGGGCAGAAATTCGCGAATTGCCTTGATCTCGCTATAGATTTCGCCTTTGACAAATTGGAAAATCGCCACGCGAAGTCCTGCTCCGGAAGCGCGAAGCGCCAAACCCAACGCGGCGGTCGTTTTCCCTTTTCCGTCGCCGGTGTAAACCTGAACCATTCCTTTCATCATCGACCTTTCAAATGAGACAATCAACTTTGGGTAATTTAAGAACGGAATCGGCGAATCGGGCAGAGAAATTCATCCCGCCGTTGTTTTTTCGGGAAAATGCGGTTATTTTCTTCTATGAGAAAATCGTCGATTGAAATTCGTCTGGAACCGCTGGGAAAGACGATTCATGTCGAATCCGGCGCTTCTCTGAAGAATGTTCTATGGGATTTCGGCGTCGAGTTTCCGTGCGGCGGCGAAGGACTTTGCAAGCGCTGTCTTGTGAAAGTTGTGAGCGGAAATCTGGAACTCAACGATGTCCAGCGGCAGAAACTGACGAAAGAAGAGATCGAAAACGGCTTTCGCCTGGCGTGTCAGTGCCGGATATTTGAATCCGCGACACTTGAATTGTCGCAATTTGAGACTTCAATTCTCAGCGATGAAATAGGTATTCAAGTGAAACCTGCCGATGGGCTCGGCGTGGCAATCGATCTTGGAACGACGACGCTCGTCGCCCAATTGCTCGATTTACGGAACGGCAATATTCTCGGCGTAAGGTCGGCGCTGAATCCGCAGGCGCAACATGGCGCGGACATCATGAGCCGCATTAACTTTGCATTGAAAGAAAGCGGCGCGGCGATTTTACAGAGACTGATCCGTGAAAAACTCGGCGTGATGATCTGTGAATTGCTGTCAGTGTCAAATCTTTCGCTGAAAAAGATCGTCATTGTCGGCAACACGGCGATGCATCATTTGTTCAACGGAATCGATGTTTTGCCGTTATCGCGTTATCCGTTTCAGCCCGAGCGTGACGGCGAATTCGTCTGGAAGGCGAGCGATCTGGGATGGGATTTACGAGATGATCCAAAGATTGTTTTTCTGTCGTGTCTCGGCGGATTCGTCGGAAGCGACTTGCTCGCCGGTATTCTTGCCGTCGGGATGTCGGAATCCGAAGACACGATCGGCCTGATCGATCTGGGGACGAATGGTGAAGTCGTCATCGGAAATAAGAGCCGCATTCTCTGTTCATCGACAGCCGCGGGACCGGCATTCGAAGGCGCGAAGATTTCTCAGGGAATGCGCGCATCGACCGGCGCCATTTCGAAAGTGAAAATTCGTGATGGAAAAATGGCATATGAAATCATCGGCAACGGTTCTCCAAAAGGAATTTGCGGGAGCGGATTGGTCGATGCCGTCGCCTGCGAATTGAAACTCGGTCAAATCGCTTCGAGCGGGCGGCTGTCTGATTCACGAAAAGTTCTTGAACTGATACCGCCGGTTTCGATCACGCAAAATGATATTCGTGAGCTGCAATTGGCAAAAGCCGCCATCGCCGCGGGTGTCGAAATCCTGCTGAAACGAATGGCGCTCCAGAAATCCGATTTGCGGAAAGTACATCTCGCCGGTGCGTTTGGAAACTACATCAATCTGACCGGCGCCAAACGGATTGGCCTGTTGAACTTCGATGACAGCGTTCTGATTCAGTCGGGCAATACGGCGTTGAGAGGCGCGAAACTTGCGCTGTTTCGCGATGATAATTACGACGAAATTCTCCGAAAAGTCGAGCATGTCCCGCTCGCCGCCGACCCTGAATTTCAAGACATTTTCGTCGATCAGATGAACTTTCCGCCAACAGTGTATCGATAAAGTCTTCTGCGACTTTTTAGCATGACACTTTCGCTTAAAAGATTTACATCGGAAATTTATGTTGAAAAGAAAAACCAACATTTGGTAACTTCCCGGGCGATGGAAGAAAGTATCGATGAATATCCGAACTGCCACTCCGCAAGATAACGACCAACTCCTGGAATTGTCTCGAGAGGCGCCGATGGATGCGTCGCTGGTCGTCGGTGTAGATCGGTCGCCGGACTATTTTACACTGGCAAATCTGCAGGGAGAAAATGCGCAGGTTTTCGTCGTGGAAGAACATGGAAAGATTCTCGGCGCGGTTGGCTGTTCCTTCCGGACGGTTTTATTTGAACTGAAACAACTGCGGATCGCTTATATCGGCGGTATCAAGATTCGGTTATCAGCCCGAAATGGAATGACCGCTTTCCGATTGATGCGGGCGGTATCCGATTTTCTGCTTTCCGGCGATGCGCGGTTCGGCGTGATCCTTGCCATGAAGCACAATCAGGCGATGATCTCGCTTCTTTCCGGTCGGTCGGGAATTCCGAAATTTGATCTGTTGAAAACTTTCCGGATCACCTATTTGATCCCGGTTTTTCGACGGCAGATTTCACGAAATCTCGAAATTCGGCTCTGCCGGCCTGAAGACTTGCCAGAGTTACGCCGGTTGTTCATCGAGTTTTATAAGCAGTTTGAACTGAATCCGTTCATCTCTGAGTCACATATCGACCGGCTCTTGACCCAGCCGGGCTTTTCGTTAGAGAATTTTATTGTCGCGGTACGAGATGGGAAATTGATTGCCGCGCTTTCGTATTGGGATCAGTCCGGTTTCAAACGCACTATCGTCGAAAAATATAGCGGCGCGGTGAAGGCGGTTCGGTTTCTGATGTCGCCGTTGCATTTGTTGCCGCCGGAAGGCGAACCGATCATGGAAATTGCCATCCGGCATGTTGTTTTTTCTGAGGGATGTGATTTTGCTGTCCACGATCTGGTGCGGTTTATGGTTGCGCAAAACCGTGAAAGATGTCGCCTGTTCCGCTTTGGATTTCCCGATACTCAGTTGATCTCGTCCGCTTCGAAAGGTTTCCCGCGCATCTCGATTCCGGTCAATTTGTACGCGGCGTTTCGGGAGAACGATCCGGAAAAGGATGCCATGATCCGGCGTCTGCAGGACGCGCCAATCTGGGAGGATTTATCGCTTCATTGATGGAAAATAATCCGAACGAACTTTTCGTCATTTGCAATCCGCTGGCTTGCGGCGGGAAAGCCGCCGACAGATGGCAGACGTTTCTGGAAAGAGCCGCATCGTTCGGTCTGCGCGTCGATGCAAGAGTGACGAACTTTTCCGGACATGCGACGGAAATTGCGCGAACGGAAGCCCGAAACGGCAGACACATTATTTACGTTTTCGGCGGCGACGGCACGCTCAACGAAGTTCTCAACGGCGTGATGGAAAACGATCGTCTCATTTCGCCGGAAATCGAGTTGATTTATCTGACAGCCGGAAGCAGT
>JAQUKI010000141.1 GCA_028719225.1 Fidelibacterota bacterium
AACATCATATGCAAGTATTTCATAGCAATTCGACCTATAAAACAATCGATGGTAATACTTATAAATTTTATCAAGATATGTCAGAATATTACGATCTTTACATGGATGATACCGGAGGTCGATGGTTGATGAATTTCCGGATCACGAAGTCGTTAAGTCAAACGACCGAAGTGTCACTCTTTGTCAATAATATTTTCGATAACCGGGCGCCATATACATCTTGGAGTGGATTAATTTCTGAACTCAATCCCACGATTTTTTATGGATTGGAAGTGAGCGCGCAATGGTAAAGAAACTGTTAGTTTTTTTCAGTATAATATTCGCGTTTTCCGCCTGCTTCCGTGAAGCGCCGATGATGTATGACGGAACGATGAACATTACTCTTTATATGGTTTTTCAAGATAGTAATCTTGGCTATGATCTTGCCCTCTCAAATATGAAAGTAGTGATTAAGACGGGCAATTACGATAATTCAGCATTTATCGCAACCACCGATTCTGCCGGAAAAGCCGTTTTTAATAATATCCCATGGGCGAACTACGATGTCGATATTATGGAGAAAGTCAAACTACCGTATCTCGACAGTGCCGGTGTAGCCGTTCCCGATTCATTCATATATCTCGGTTTGGTAGACACTTCTGTCGTCTATTCTCCGGATAGTCTCGGTAATGTGATCGATACAGTTTATGCAATAGCCGGAGCGCCGTCCGAAGGATTGAAAATCAACGAAATTTATTACACGGGACCGATAAACCGTTCAAACTGGTTCTATGATCAGTATGTCGAACTTTATAATTCTTCAGACGAGGTGAAATATCTCGACGGTATGATTATTTGCCGCGTTTACCATATGCTCGACCGCGTGACGTATGCCTTCCAATTTCCCGGAACACCGCTCACTGGCAATGAGTATCCGGTTCAACCAGGAGAATTTGTAGTCGTGGCAACAGATGCCTATGACCATCGTCTGACCATTCCCAAAAGCATTAATTTATCGAAAGCGGATTGGGAATTTGTCAACTCTGCAGATGTAAATGATTATGATAATCCGAACGTTCCAAATATAAATAATATCATTCCGGGTAAGAACACTGATTTTTTAATCAACCTGGTATCTAATGTGATTGTTTTGGCAGATGGAAGTGATGCTAACGTGATGGATCAACTTGATATTAACACTGTCGTTGACTGCGTTGAATACAGTTCCAGTTCCGATCATATTAAGGATATTGACAAAGTGTTAGATCGTGGCTGGGCGGGAACCGGGAATCAACGGTATTCCGGTCAATCGGTAGAACGCATCCTACCGGGATTTGATACAAATAACTCCTTCAACGATTTTATTATCATCAATCCGCCGACGCCCGGTTGGCAACATTGAGAAGGGAGAATAAAATGAAAAAGATGATTATCTCCCTGATATTGATATGCGCTATCGGACCTATGGCTTTTGCATTTGACAATCCGTTACTTCCGGGTGTCCGGTCGACGAATCTTTTCGGTCGATATTCGACAAGTCTGTACGATTTTTCAACGAATCCGGCTTTCTTTAAAATTTCATATTTGGATGATAATCTCTATTATTACGCGGATGCAACAGGACGTGTCAATCAATTCCGCCGCGATTACGATCCGAAGCGTCAGCAGGATTATACAATCGATTTTTTAAGCATCAAGCAGATTAGCGAGCAAGTTTCGATGGCTTCGTCTATTCAATATGACCGGACATATGTTTGGGACCTCTGGCGATCATTGGAAAAGGATTTTTACTCTGAATATTTCTCCTATATAGATACGACGACAGGCTCAACAGTATTTACTGGGCCGCAGGTTCGTTTCGTTTACAATTACGCTCCGATGGAAAGGGTATTTCTTGGTTTTGACATTCATTACGGAGTTGAACAGGGTCTAAAAGACGTTTACACTCAGTGCGAGACGATCGCGCGCAACTCTGAAATTTGCGTTGGAATCGGCTACATCTCGCACGATCGGAAGACGAGCATCGGCATTTCAGGTGGTTATCAAAACGCACAACGGAAATATGAAGCCGTCAAAGAAGCGCAAGACGCGGTCGTTCGAACCTATTTTGGATATTTTATGACCAAGAGTGAAAATCCGCGCTCGACGAACCGGAAGAATGACAATCAGGAAGGCTATGAGATAAATGCTCAGATCGAACGACAGGATGTTTTTTTAAATGGTCTTGACTTGCAAATGCTTGCCGGTTGGGGTGAAAAATCTGAATTTGTTAGCATTGGAAGTGTAAGTAAACCAACCGATCTCGGATATTGTTTAAGAAATATCAGACGGCTGACGGGACGGTTTGTTTATCTTTCGCCGGATCAAAGAGTGAGTGGGCATTTGCTTGTTGAAAATGCACATTATACAGATTGGGCGGAAACAGAAAATTACAATGTTCGATTTATGGACAGTGAACAGGTTTCCAATCGATTTGAAATAGTGGGAGGAATTCGTCCCGTTAAAAGATTTTCTTCTCAGATTGGCGGTACTTTCGAACGAATTTCTGACAATTACAGTGAATACAACAGCGACTTTCAGTATCGGAAAGATCGCCATAACATCTCTGGTTTTGTAGAATTGCAGGCGCAGTTCAATCCCGTTTTGGTTAGCCGGATCAGAACGACGATGAGCAATGAAGAGCCCTATTTTTATTGGAACACGGACAAATTCAGGACGATGCGGATTACCGGAAGCGTTGAAAGATTGTTCACGTTCGGGACGATTGGCTTTGATGTTAACTTTGAAAAGATATGTCCGGATAACGTGACTGATGTCAATTATTTATTCGGAATCGCCGTTACTTATATGAAATAGAAACCCGGAGCCTATAAAAAAACTTGATGTGTTCGGAAAAAATGTTTATAATCCATTTGGGAGCGCTTGAAAAAGTCAGTAAGGTGAATGAAACGAGTGGTAAGTTTTCTCAACAAAAATATTCAGGAGGTTACATGAAGAAAATGTTAATGTGTATGTTGGCGATTGTTCTTCTGGCGACGTTTGCATTTCCGGCCGCCGGATGGAATACCGTCAAGGTGGCTTCGACAAAGATGTCCGTAGATAAGACATCTTTTATCAATGCCACTACTGGTTGGATCGTTTATAGTACGACTTATCCGACTAACCAGTTTGGATTAGTACAAAAAACGACCGACGGGGGATTGAATTGGTCAACTGTTCGCGCAGCGGACGCGGCAAATGTTGACATTTCGTGGAACGATATGGAATTTATCGACGTCAATGTCGGTTATGCCTGCGGTAAACGCGGTGTTATTTATAAGACGACTAATGGAGGTGCGGATTGGACAATGATTGGCGATACAGTCAATTATAAAGTCGAATTGTATGATCTGGATGTCGTCAGCGCTGATGTGGTTTACATCGCCGGGAAAAATAATACCCTGCTGAAAACTACCAATGGTACGACTTTCACAAAACTCAGTTATAACTTCGCGAGTGATATGACAAATACCGATACGACAAAGGATGATTTGGATGGCGGTATTGCCTTTTTTAATGAAAACAGAGGTGTCGTGGCCGTGGATTTCACCAAAGAAGCCACGATTTGGTGGACTGAAGATGGCGGAACGACATGGCATCCGGTGAAAATTGCATCGACTTTTCCCTCTGATGCAGGGACTTCCCGAAGAATTTACGACGTTGCAGCCGGCGGCGATTCAACTGTCGTCTTACCCGGTTATTATCATGTGAACCTGATTTCTACAAATGGTGGAAGAACTTTTGTAACTAAAGGTCCATATTCTTATAGCAATGTTTATTCTGAGTACGCGGAGGTCATTGATAACAACACGATTATCGTTGGCGGTGGTTCAGATAATCTGATCGTGAAGACAACCGATGCAGGTGTTACATGGGATACTCTTAGTATCGGAACCGGTCAGTCTTTTGCCTCGGCAGATTTTATCGATGCCAATACTGGATTTTTATTCAACTATTATCAACAGTGGTACAAGACGACCAATGGCGGAACATCATGGACAAGCTTAAACTCATGGCCTGGAATCGGATTCTGGGGTTTGGCGTTTCCGACTACAGACAAAATCGTCTTAACCGCCTCAAGTGGTGGTGAAATGACCATCAGTACTAATGGCGGAACGACTTGGAGTTATCCGGATAATTTGAAGACAAAGGTCGATACAGACCTTTTTGAATGTGAATTCATCAGCGCCACTAATGGCTTGATGGGTGGTACAACAGGCAATCTGTTAAAAACAACCGATGGTGCGGTGACTCTGGCCCTGGTCGGAAATCCGATGTACGATGCCGGTAAAGCAATCAATGCCATTCATTATCTGAACGCAGACACGGTGTTTGCTGGTGGCGGTAGCGGTAATCTGATGCATAGTTTTGATGGTGGCGCCACATGGACAGCCGGAACCGCCGTTGCGAAGACGATTTATGATGTATGGACTCTCGCAGGAAATCAAGTTGTTGCAGTTGCCGGAAGCGGTGAATATTACACCTCGACGGATGCCGCAACTTTTACGAAAGTTGGCGCTGTTGCTGGTACACCAAACTTACGGGCTGTAGAATTCCGGAACGGTGTGGGAATTGTTCCCGCCGCAGCTGGAAAAATCTTCAGAACAACCGCGTGGAATACGTTACCGACGCTGGTTTATACGGATGCTAGCGGATCAGAATTGTATGACGTCGAATTTATCGATGACAATACGGTTTTTGTCGTCGGTCAAAATGGTACGATTCTTAAATCCACCGACGCCGGTTTGACATGGGCGGCGGAAGTGAGTCCGACGACTGAAGTGCTTCAAAAAGTGCGTTTCAATAATGGCAAACTTTGGGCAGTCGGACAAGGCGGTACAATTCTATCTAATCAGGTTGTTCTTTCCCCGGAAGTTGCCGTTACTTTTTTAGCGAACACGGCGGGGATACCGGACACGATGCAGACGTACAGTGTTGTTCAGATACGCGGGTCATGGCCGTTCACATGGGACAACACGAGTCAGGGCGTCATGACGAACATTGGAGGAGACTACTGGTCGTACACATACGCGATACCGCGGGACAGTTTGCAGAAGAACTATGAGTACAAGTTCTGCACGTTCCCGGTAGATTTGGCGCGATTGACATCAGAGATGAACGGGTGGGAATCGGCGAACAACCGGCCACTGGATTTGAAGAGTTTTACGGAAGCGGATACGACCCTTCCGTTGCAGTTTGTAGATGGCTGGAAATCCGGCGGCGAGTATTCGCAGTTTGACAAGCCGTTTACGACGACGGATTCGATCGACGTATATGTACGGGTGAATGCGGAAGCGTTAATGAAGTCTCAGTCGTTTGATCCGACAACGGAGAAAATCGGCTTACGCGGATCGAATGCATTTGATTCGTGGAGTGGGACGACGGATTTCAACTGGAACAAGACGCTGTACTTCACGCAGGAAAAAGCGCACACGAACGGCATCTGGGGATCGACATATAATGGGACATACTTCTTCAATGGTGTCATACGTTGTCCGCAGGAATGGGCAGGAAGAGAGATACAGTACAAGTTTCTGATAGGCGATGCGTGGGGACGAAATGAAGACAACAACCGTTCGTTCGTATTACCGGCGGATGGAAGCGATGTGACGGTACAATGGGTATGGTACAACAACGTACCGCCGGCAGGCTTCACGGGTCAGGACACATCGGATGTTACCTTTTCGGCGAACATGACGAAAGCGATAGAGAACAATGGATTTGAGATAGGCGACACGCTGTTGGTGAAGTACGGATATTTTGGTAGTTCGGTAGAAGTGAAGACGGACACATTGCGTCGTTTGAGCGGATCAGAGAATTACTTTGTGACGGTCAATGACATTCCGTTGTCGTTTGGAGAGCCGTTGTATTATCAGTATTACATGATCAAGAACACGGCGGAACAGCGAGAAGTCTACTTCAATTTTGAATATACGGGAAGCGTAGCGAGTGAAGCCGAACGGCGCGCGTATACGGTAACGAGCGGGACGACGGTAATCGGCGACATACAGGACAGTGATGTGGATGCGCGCAGGATGCCGATATTCCGTAACAACCAGTTGTTATCGCAGGCGGTGACGTTGACGGTAGAATGCGATCTTCGCCCGGCGATATTCCAGGTCAAGGCCGGATCGACGCTGGATGACATTCAGAGTTCGTTTGACGTAACGCCGGCGATGCTGACAGAGAAGCCGGACACGGTGTTCACATTAGGGCTGTATATGAACGGTCCGTTGTCGAACAATGCGGAAGGCACCTGGGCGACGTGGGGCGGCACCTTAGCAGCGGACACGACCCGGAAGATGTATGATGACGGCACACATGGCGACATTGTAGCGGGAGATACGGTATATACGTTAACGTATCAATTAGACCCGGTACAGAATCATCGGGTTGGGCAAGAGTTCAAGTATGGGATAGGCGGTGGCGACAATGAGAGCGGCTACGGTCTGAACCATATCGAGAACATCGATGACACGAATCCGACCTATACGCTGTACACGCAATGGGGCTCGATCAATCCGAATTTTTACGATGCGTGGGATTTTGACAATCCGCATCCGCGGAGTGACATTCGGAAGGATAACATACCGGTAGTGACGAAGTATGCGTTGGATCAGAACTTCCCGAATCCGTTTAACCCGACGACACAGATACGGTTTGCGGTACCGGAGAGAAGTGATGCGACGTTGACGATCTACAATGCATTAGGGCAGATGGTCAATAAGGTCGTGTTCACGAACCTGAACAACGGAGTATACAGTTACTTCTGGGATGGAAAAGACCTGCGCGGCAACAATGTTGCATCAGGTGTATATTTGTATGAACTCAGGGCGGGCGACAAGTTCCGCGACCTGAAAAAAATGGTTCTGCTGAAGTAA
>JAQUKI010000142.1 GCA_028719225.1 Fidelibacterota bacterium
TTCCGGATATTTTCCCGGGACAGGTTGCCATCGATTTCGGATTTTATGGTCCGAATTATTCAGTCGTCTCGGCTTGCTCGACTTCGTCGCACGCCTTGGGTGTCGCGATGATGCATATTCTCAGCGATGATGCGGATGTAATGATCACCGGCGGCGCTGAAGCGAGTGTAACGCCGCTGGCAATCGCCGGTTTTACGAATATGAAAGCGCTTTCCCGGCGAAATGACGAACCGGCTCGCGCCAGTCGACCGTTCGATCTGAATCGCGATGGTTTTGTGATCGGCGAAGGAGCCGGAATAGTCGTTCTCGAAGAACTCGGACATGCTATAAAACGTGATGCGCACATTTATGCCGAACTCGCCGGATACGGTTTTTCAGCCGACGCCTATCATATCACGCAACCGCATCCGGAAGGAAAAGGTTCGGCAATGGCAATCGAAAGCGCCATCCGTATGTCCGGCGTTCCCAAAGACGCATTCGGCTATATCAACGCTCATGGAACTTCGACGATCCTTAACGATAAGTTCGAGACAATGGCGATCAAATCCGTCTTCGGCAACGACGCCAATAAAATTGCTATTAGTTCCACGAAATCGATGACAGGACATTTACTCGGAGCGGCCGGTGCGATCGAGTTCATCGCGCTCGTTCTCGCCCTGAATCATCAACTCATTCCTCCGACAATTAACTATGAGACGCCAGACCTGGAATGTGATCTGAATTATACACCCAACATAGCGCAAAAACACGAATTTTTCGCCGGGCTAAGTAATAATTTCGGATTCGGAGGACACAATTCGGTTCTCGCAATTAAAAAATATGAGATGTAACATTGGCATTTTCATTACTGAATCTTTTTCATAAAACTCGGTCGCCCCTCGAGAATAAACTGGGGTATTCCTTTAAAAATCCCGAATTGCTCCGCACGGCGGTAACACACCGCTCGAAGGCGATAAAAAGTCACCTTTCCTATGAACGGCTGGAATTCCTCGGCGATGCAATTCTGGAAATGATCGTATCCGAATATCTTTATAAAAAATATCCGGAGAAATTGGAAGGCGAACTGACGCTCTCCCGCTCCATCATCGTCAACGGTGACTCGCTCTTCGAGGTTGGAAAGAAATTAAAACTTCAGGAAAATTTTCTTCTGGATAAAAGCCTTAATATTCAAAACGTACCGACAATGAAGAAAATCTATTCCAGCGTTGTAGAATCGCTTCTCGGCGCTATCTATATCGACGGCGGCCTGAAAGCGGTTCGTCCGTTTGTCAACAAATGGATTTTACTCGATGGAAAGCGCGAGATCGCAACGGCGCGCTATAATTATAAAGGACAGGTTTTTGAAATTTGTCAGAAACAAGGTAAAGAACTTCCACGCTTTACGCTGGAAGAAATGACCGGTCCCGATCACGCCCGTATTTATAAAATCGCCGTCATCGTCGATGGAAAAAAACTCGGTTACGGCGTCGGACACACCAAACGCGCCGCCGAGCAAAAAGCCGCGAAAGAAGCCTATTTTAAACTTACTGCATATCGGAAAAAGCAGACGGTTTAATTTCCACTCGATAATCAGTCAGTTGATGATTGGAGAAGTTAGTTTTCGCCTCGTTCGAAGGCAGAAATTTGGTCACGCAGTTTAGCGGCTAATTCGTAATTCTCTTCGTTAATGGCGTTTTGTAATTTCGTTTGTAAATCGAAAAGTTTATCCAGATTTTCCATTTCAGGGGCTACATCGTTTGCAGGCGGTGTTGTGTTCTTTTGAACGGCGGCAATCTGTCCGGCTGCATCCATCACCAAATCCGAAACAAAGAGCGGCGCTCGCATTCTTAATCCGATGGCGATGGCGTCGCTGGGGCGCGCATCGATCTGTAAACTTGAGTGATCGGTTTCATTTTCAAGAAAAACGCGCGCAAAAAAAGTGTTCTCCCGAAGATCGTTGACGATCACTTTGGTAATTTTCATGCTGAGTGTTTTGAGAATGTTAACGATCAGGTCGTGCGTCAGCGGTCTGGGCATATCGACATTTTCCAGCGCAAGTGCAATTGCCTGTGCTTCAAAGGTGCCGACAATGATGGGAAGTTGTTTATTTCCGCCGACTTCTCTCAGGAGAACCACATAGCCTTTGTTCGGTGGATATTGAACGATTTTTTGTATCTCAACTTTGATCATCACGGAATGAATATATCATCCCGCAAACGGAATTACAAGCGCTATTTCCGTGGAATTGCGCACATCTGATTCTTATAAAATTCACGCAGAAGTTGATAAAGCATTACTGCATTCTCTTCCTGAAGAAGTTGTTTTTTTAAAGTCAGTGTCTCCAGAATCCGGATATTCCGGATTTCGTCGGAAACGGCATGAAATGCGCTGTAATTGACACTGACGCTTCGGATGCCGAGAGCAACCAATCCGACCAACGCGAAGGGATCGGACGCCATTTCGCCACATATAGTCACCGGTAATGAAAACCTATCGGCGGCCTGAACTATCTTGTGAATTGACCGAAAAATGATTGGGTGATAGTAATTTTTAGCAAGATCTTCATCACGTTTGACTCCAATCAAATACAAAGCCAGATCGTTTGTTCCGACACTGAAAAAATCAACCATTCCCGCCAATGGTTCGAGAATATCGAGCGCCAATTTCGTCTCGATCATCACTCCCAGAGGAAACCGATCCCGAAACTTGATGATTTCTATCATTTTCTTGACTTCCAGGACATCTTCGATACGCGTCACCATCGGCAACATCAAACGTGCCGGCCCGTAAATACTCGCACGAAGAAAAGCCCGCAACTGTGTTTGAAGGATTTCCGGATTATCCAGACAAAATCGGATTCCGCCCCACTCTTCAAAAGCGATGTCTCGGTGCATGACTTCAAGATCCAGCATGGCCATGAGTTTATCGCGCCCGAAGTCGAATGTCCGAAAAGTGACCGGGCGTCCTTTCATCGCCTGAAGCGTGTCGCGGTAGGCAATGAATTGTTCCTCTTCATTCGGAATTGCGTTCCGTTCGATGCTCAGAAATTCCGTCCTGAACAGACCGATTCCCGGTACAGATTGCGGCCGTATGACCTTGAGTTCCTGAACAAAACCAATATTTAACAAAACACGGAACGGAACACCATCAAGCGACGAACTTACTAATTTGGCAGATAATAATTTTTGGTTTAGAAGTTCATGCTGACGGGCGCGTTCGTCATATATTTTCCGATTCTCATTCGAGAGATTCAAAACGATCTCCTCGTTATCGGCATCGAGAACAATTTCCGGGCAGGCGAGTACCTCCTCGATATTCGTAATATGAGAAATATACGGCAGGCGAAATGCGCGCGCTAAAATGCCAACATGCGAATCCACGCCGCCGATTTGTGAAATAATTCCGAGAGCGCCCTGATCCTTAATATGAATCAGATCGGATGGCGAAATCCTGTCACTGACATAAATCGCCGGTTCCTTCAGATTCGGCGTCAAATATGCATCATCGACGGAAAGGTGATAAATAACGCGCCTCTTGACGTCCCGCAAATCCACAGCGCGGTCTTTTTGATAACCGTCTGTCTCCTGCAGGATTTTCTCATAGGATGACAGTACTTCAAAAAATGCCCAAACGACGTTCCGGTTATCCTGCCGCACATACTGACCGACAAGGCTGATGAGTTCCGGATCGCTGAGAATCATCAGTTGACCGTCGATCATTTTCGCATGATCTTCGTCGAGATGTTCCAAAACCAATTTTCGGACTTGCAGCAATTCGGCGGCCGCTTTTGAAATGGCTTGTTGAAACCGTGCGATCTCCTTGTCGACATTCGATGCTTGAATCCTGTTTTCAGGAATCGGAAACTGATCGCGTTTGAAAAAAAATGTCGGACCGATGGCAATTCCCGGCGAGATTTTGACACCTTTGATGGTTTTCATGATCTATTCCATGTCAAATTTATTTTTCGCCAACGCAACCAGCTGTTCAACCGCTTCCCGTTCATCCGGACCGTTCGCTTCGATAGTCACTTTTGCGCCCGGTTCGATCGCTAAAACCAGTAAACCGAGAATGCTTTTTGCATTGACGCGAATCCCTTTGTAAACAAGATTGACTTCGGATTTAAAACCTGCGGCATTTTTGACCAACGTAGTTGCCGGACGGGTATGCAATCCGTGCCGGTTCATAATTGTAACATCTTCTTTTTTCATATTAGGACTGACGAAGATAGATAGTTTGTATAAAGTCGCTCAGTTCTGTCTGAACATTTATAGGCATTTTCGATAGAAGATCAGAAGCCTCGTTTAGTAGTTGCCGAACTTTAAATAACGACTTTTCCAGAGCGCCGCGTTTTTCAAATTCAGATCGAATGATCGCCCGATCATCTGAATTTTGTTTTAGAAAGGATAAAAAGCTGTCGCGCTTTTCAACTGATAAGTCAGCAAGAACTTGGATCACCGGAAAGGTCTTTTTTCCTTCCGCGATGTCGCTGAACAGACTTTTGCCCATTTTCTGCTCGTCGGAAGTGATTTCAAGGCAATCGTCTTGTATTTGAAACGCCTGGCCAAGTTTTAGACCAAAATCCGCAAGATCGGCGATAGATTCCGACGCCGGATCGGCGATTAATGCACCGAGAACACACGATAAACCAAGGAGTTTTCCGGTTTTTTTACCAACCATCTGAAGATATTCTTCGGCATCGACAAACGAACGTTTTTCGAATTCCATGTCCATCGCCTGCCCTTCGCAGATTTCAAGCATTGCCTGACTGAATTCCACGCCCATTCGGCTAATAGCCGGCGATTTGGTTTGCATCAGCGTCCGAAAGGCGAGCGTCATCAGCGCATCCCCGGCAAGGATAGCGGTATTGTCATCCCATTTGATGTGTAATGTCGGTCTGCCTCGCCGCTGCGTATCTTTATCCATTATATCGTCGTGAACCAGCGTAAATGTGTGAAGTAATTCTATCGCCAGCGCTGCCGGGAAAAGTTTTTCACGCGACGCGCCCAGTGACTCGCCGACGAGAATCAGCAGAATCGGACGCATACGTTTTCCTTTAGCGATGAGGCTATATCGGATCGGTTCATAAAGGCCGCTTGGAATTTGAGAAAGCGGAAAAGTCGCCAGCCTCCGGTTGATTTCATTGGCCAATCCAGTGTAACGTTCATTCAACCGAACGTTTTGATTTTTTCCTTTGTCAGCATGGAAAGGATTCAATAACTAAAGTCTCCGAATTCTTTCAACTTGTTCAACACCAGATTTTTAATTTCTTCCAGCCGTTTTTCTGTTTTCGCCTCGAAGCGCGTGACGATCACCGGTTGTGTGTTCGACGAGCGGACAAGTCCCCAGCCGTCGCCGAATTTTATCCGCACACCATCTACGTCGATACAATCATAATGCGCCTTGAAGTATTCAGCGGCTTTCTCTGCCATCGCAAATTTGGTTGGATCGTCGGCACAATTTAAACGCATTTCGGGAGTCGAATAATAGTGCGGCAGTCTTTCCATTTTCGCCGAAAGCGGTTCGGTATATCGCGAGATCATCTGTGCAAATCGCGCTGCCACATACATCGCGTCGTCGTAACCGTAATAGTCGTCTCCGAAGAAAATATGCCCGCTCATTTCACCGGCAAACGGAACGCCCATCTCGCGCATTTTCTGTTTGATCAGCGAGTGGCCGGTTTTCCACATCATCGGTTTTCCGCCTTTCCGGAGAATCACCTCTTCCAAAGCCTGCGAACATTTTACATCGAAAATGACCGTTTCGCCGTTTTTGATAATCTCGTCTAAAAACAGGATCATGATGTAATCCGCCCAGATGATTCCACCACGGTCGTCTACGACGCCGATCCGGTCGGCATCGCCGTCAAAAGCCACGCCGAAATCGTAACCACCTTTTTGCACCTCGGCGATCAATTGCGTCAGATTTTTTGGAACTGTCGGATCGGGATGATGATTCGGAAACGAACCGTCAATCGTACAGAAAAGTTCGGTGACTTCGCATCCAAATTTTTTGAATACTTCCGGCGCGACCATGCAGGCCGTCGCGTTACCGCAGTCCATTGCAATTTTCACCGGGCGGTTAAGTTTGATCTTGGATAACAGCATTTTTTTATAGTCTTCCAGAATTGATTTCTTATTCATTACGCCTTCACCGGTCGTGAAGTTGCCGCTCTCGATGATCTGACGAATTTTCTGTATCTGCGCTCCGTAAACCGCCTGCTTACGATAGGTAACCTTGAATCCATTCATGTCCGCGGGATTATGACTTCCGGTGATTTGAATGGCGCCGTCAACAGGTAAAAAATACATACTAAAATAATTGACAGGCGTCGGAACGATCCCGATGTCGATCAGGTTTACGCCTGTAGAAAGCAATCCTTTCGCCAGCATCTTTTTAAGGTTTGGCGTCGATAGGCGTACGTCACCGCTAATTGTTAATATATCACCGCCTTTTTCTTTAATGTAGGTGCCGATCCCTTTTCCCAATAACTCAACATCTGCGTCAGGAAAATCCTGTTCGACGATTCCCCGGATGTCATATTCACGAAAAACATATGGATTCACTTCTATTTCTCCTTTTTCAATTTATAATTTTCCCCAGAACAACTTTACGACGGGCTCCTGTCGTATTTGGAACGTTTCCTGGAATTTCCCAAACTCTTAAAGCGGCCAAAATTGCAAACGCAAATGCTTCTTTTGCATCGCCGTCGATTCCGTATTCTGTCGTATTTCTAACAGGAGTACCGGCGAACATCGTCCGCAAATGATTCACCAAAACCGGATTATTGGCGCCGCCGCCGCTGATAACGATTTCATCGAGCGGTTGATCGGAAAAAAACTGCAT
>JAQUKI010000143.1 GCA_028719225.1 Fidelibacterota bacterium
ACGGGAAATCGTTCAGGAACTTGATGCCTACATCATCGGGCAGGCGAAAGCAAAAAAAGCCGTCGCCATCGCCTTGAGAAATCGGTGGCGTCGCCAGCGGGTGAAAGGACAGATCAAAGAGGATATTCTTCCAAACAACATTATTTTGATCGGGCCGACCGGAGTTGGAAAAACGGAAATTGCCCGACGCCTTTCGAATTTGTCAAACGCACCGTTCATCAAGGTCGAAGCATCGAAATTTACCGAAGTTGGTTACGTCGGCCGTGATGTCGAATCTATTATTCGCGATTTGACGGGCATGGCGGTCAATTTAGTCAAAGCGGAACGGATCGCGGAAGTTGACGATCAGGCCCATCGCATGGCGAATGATCGAATTCTGGATATTTTATTACCTCCGCAGAAAAAAGCGCATGCGATCATTGAGGAGACTTTTGAGAAAGATGATCAATTTTCGCGAACTCGCGATAAGTTTAGAGAAATGCTGGGAAACGGTTCGATGGAAAATCGCGTCATTGAAATCTCCGTCACACAGGCGGCGACGCCAATGATGCAGGTTTTCGGTCCGGCAGGGCTTGAGGAGATGGGTGTGAATTTATCGGAGATGCTGGGAAGCGCTTTTCCGCAGAAGAAAAAACTACAGAAAGCGACCGTCGCGGAAGCGCGCAACATCTTCGCGCAGGAAGAAGCCCAGAAACTGATCGACATGGATTTTGTCGTCAAGGAAGCGATCCGGCGTGTCGAGGAGACCGGCATTGTTTTTCTGGATGAAATTGATAAAATCGCATCGAAAAGCGGCGATACGTCGCATGGCCCGGACGTTTCGCGTGAAGGCGTTCAGCGCGATATTTTACCGATTGTAGAAGGTTCCAGCGTCCAGACGAAATTCGGCGTCGTGAATACCGATCATGTGTTATTCATTTCCGCCGGCGCTTTTCACATGACGAAACCCAGCGACCTGATCCCGGAACTTCAAGGCAGATTTCCGATCCGCGTAGAAATGGACAGTCTCGGCAAAGACGAGTTCGTTCAGATATTGAAAAATCCGCGAAATGCCTTGTTGAAACAATATTCGGCATTGCTCGAAACCGAAAAAGTTCATCTGCTATTCGAGGACGATGCGGTCGAAGAGATCGCCCGGATTGCCGCGGAAGTGAACGAAAAAATGGAAAATATCGGCGCCCGGCGTCTGCACACGATCCTCACGACATTATTAGAAGATATTTTATTTAATGTCCCCGATGAAAATATTCGCGAAGTGCGCATTACGCGCGACATGGTCATTTCACGGCTTTCAGATATCGTTAAAGACCGGGATTTAAGTCGATATATTCTTTAGAACAAATCGTTTGAGAAAATTTTTATAAGGAGAATTCAATGAAACGGGATTTTTTACACATCACCGATTTTTCTACCGAAGAAATTCACGAGACGTTTCAATTAGCGACAAAATTGAAAAAATATATCAGGGAAGGCGTTGAATATACACCGCTGAAAGGCAAAACAATGGCGATGATTTTCGCCAAACCTTCAGCCCGTACCCGCATCTCATTTGAAACGGGAATGACGCAACTCGGCGGCCATGCGATCTACCTCGGTCCGAACGACATCGGAATCGGCAAGCGAGAAGCTGTCAGAGATATTGCGCGCGTGATTTCACGTTACGATGATGTCATTATGGCGCGATTATTCGATCATACTCATATTCTGGAACTTGCGAAATATTCGAGCGTGCCGGTCATCAACGGGTTGACCGATCTCAATCATCCGTGTCAGATCATGGCGGATATTTTCACCGTTCTGGAACATCGTGGAAATCTGGACAACCTGAAAGTTGCGTTCATTGGCGACGGAAACAATGTGGCAAATTCGTGGATCAATTTGTCGGCGAGACTTCCAATGCACTTCGTTCTGGCGTCGCCGACGGGATACGATCCGAACGAAGCGATTGTTGAAAATGCCAGAAAAACAGGCATCAGTCGCGTGGAAATCACGCGAAATCCGGTTGAAGCCGTTCGTGACGCTGACGTGATTTACACCGACGTATGGGCGAGTATGGGACAGGAAGCGGAAACCGAAAAACGGAAAAAGGATTTCATGCCTTATCAGGTCAATGCGGAATTGGTCAAACATGCCAAATCCGATTGTCTCATCATGCACTGCCTTCCGGCTCACCGCGGCGATGAAATTACTGACGAGGTCATCGACAGTGAAAATTCCATCGTTTTTGATGAAGCCGAAAACCGGATGCATGTTCAAAAGGCGATCATTTTAAAAGTCATGCTCGGATGATTCGTTAATCAGTCGAATATTAAATCGAAACGCCCGAAGGAACTTTCCATCGGGCGTTTTCAGTTATTTCTCTGATAACCAATTATTCTGTCGAATCGGGAATTCCACGTTTTTTATCACGAAAGGATTTGATGAAAATGATCGGCAACATGATGAAAATGATCGCGTTGATGTACTGATCGCAGATGTTGCTCGGCCACTTAAACGGATGGAAAATGAAGAAATCCGTCGCATGATGGAAGAATAGAATTTCGAGAACGTTTCCGGTGGCACCGATCGTCAAACTCAGGACGATCGAGAAGATCACGAAACCACTCCGGTCATATGTTTCCTTAATGAGTGAACGGTAAAGTGTGAAGATAAGAAAAATAACCAAGACGATTCCGCTGATCGCCCAAAGCCGTTGGTTTCCGATCTCTCCAAAAATGAAGTGATAACCGGTGTTGTATGTTCTGTAAAAATCAATAAATGGAATCCACGATTCAACGCGAATCTGAAAAGGGAGCCTGCGATTGGCAATGCTTTTGATGAAAAAATCAATCAGTAATAATGCGATCCCGCCGAAAATAGGATAAAAATAGGCGAGTTTATTTTTTGGCTTCATTAGTTTTTGGTAACTCCTTATTTATTCTTTGACCAGAATTTCCACCGTGAGAACGAGTTTCGTCCCGGAATCCAGCCGGAATTGACCGATCGGATGTCCTGAATAGAAACGAAGACGTCCGGATCGATGCCACGCGCCAAATCCAAGACTTCATGTACTTTCTTCCGTGGCACGATGCTGAGAATGATATTGACTTCACCTTTAGCGCCGTTGGCTTTCATAACGGTTGCGCCATATCCGGCATCGCGAAGCGCCATCGTCAGAACGTCGATGGTATCGTGCGTGACGATCCGCACCGCCTGAAGACCAAGAGCCATTTTTTCCTCGAGTGTAATGCCAATAAAATTTCCCGAGCCAAACCCAAGTCCGTAGGCGAAAAAGCATGCAGGATTGGAGATGTGTTTCATCACCTCGGAAATAGCGATCAACCATATTGATACTTCGAAAAAGCCCAGAATTGAGGCTAGTACTTTACTCCCTTTCGAGACGAAGATGATGCGAATGGTTCCAATCGAGACATCCATTATCCGTGCACAAAAAATGAGAATGGGCATGATGACCCATGTAAAAAGAGTCGAATTTAAAAATTGGCTTTCCATTATTTTAGGTTTCTATACTTTTAGATTCTGATAAAATCGGTCTTATTCAAATAATTCAATATTCCCGCCGGTATGTAGAAAAACGACATTTTCATCGGGCGTAAATTTACCCGTATTCGCATAATCAAACAAGCCTGCCGCCGCTTTTCCGGTATAGACATAATCCAGAAAGATTCCTTCATGGCGGGAAAAAACTGTCACGGCCTCTTCACATTCGGCAGTACGGATACCGTACCCTTTTCCGATGTATGAATCATCAACGCGAACCAGTTCTCTTTCGACGTTGATATTGACAAGATTTCCAGTCGCCTGCGCCAAGGTAAAAATATCCTTTTCCAGTGTTTGCCGGGGAACGTCCACGCTCATTCCGATGATTTGTCCAGGCCATCCGGTAATCGCTTGTCCGACGACCAATCCTGCTTGAGTTCCCGCAGAAGAAGACGCGTGAATGATCGTGCTCACTTCCAGATGATTCATTTCGAAATCATCCATCAACTCACCCCAGCCAGCCACGTAACCGAGCGCGCCGCGTGGAATCGAACCGCCCGGAGGAAGGAAGTACACTTTTTTCCCTTGATATTCTAACTGATTTTTAACTTGAAGAGCTTCTTCCATTCGCTCGACCGGATCGATCGTATCGACATGATGAATAATAGCTCCAAAAAGATGATCGATCAGCAAATTTCCCGTCGGCGTTTTCGGTTTGGCTCCACTTAAAACCAGATGAACAGCCAGACCATATTTAGCGCCAACGCCTGACAAAATCCGGCAAAAATTGGACTGATTCGCGCCAATTCCGACGATTGTATTGCATCCTTTGGCCAGCGCATCAGCGACGAGGAAATCAAATTTCCGCGTCTTGTTTCCTCCGAATGCGAATCCGGTCAGGTCGTCGCGTTTGATATATACGTTAGATCCCAAAAGATCTGAAATATCGTTCATCCGGTAGAAAGGTGTCGGAAGAACAGACACTTTTTCCTTGGGAAATGGTTTCAAAAGATCATCGATCAGTTGCATCGTCGCGCCTCATTTTGTTGAGAAAATTGGGAATTGAGTTGTTTTTATCATTCTTCATAGTCGATAAAAAATTAATCAAGCATTCTCCATTTTCAAAAGCATATCTGAGTATGAACAATCGATTCTGTCCTTATCCTTGATTAGGAGAATTTTGATAATTTGACGGCATTGCCATTCCAGTGTTTCGATCAGGATCGAACCAGTCTCATCGATTGCTTCGATTTCTATGAACGTGCCCAATCCGCGGACGTCGTCTAAATGGACTTTGACGTTTTCCAGAAAATAAATTTCGCGTTTTTTATCGACGACGACTTTAATACCGATGCTAAGGACGAGAATTTGTTTCAACTCGGCAAGATTAGGAACGTGGAATATTTCCACATTGGATAATTTTGGTTCTAATTGATCTTTACGACGATAGAAAATCAAGCCGCTTTCAACATCCCCTTCGCGGCATTTCAAACGACCTTCCGGAACTGAAAAATAGGTGTCGATTTGATGATCTATCCCTTTTAAAACCGCTCGATTCGCATTGAGAATCTGCCTGACGCGATCTGTGTCCGTGCATCTGGCTTTAATTTCGATAATCCGGCACTTCATTTTTCCGTTTAATCTAAGAGGCAAAGACGGCGATTCCAAAACATAAACGGTCAATTCAGTATGGAAACAGTCCGGAAAATTTACATTACTAATGAATATTCCCTTGAAAATTCGTGATGAATTTTACATATTCCCAACCGATGAAAATGTACTTGAAAATTTTATCAACATTTCTTCTGTGTACAATAATCGGGTTTGCCGGTGAAAAACCACATCTTCCCGACGGACTCCGATATAAACAGATCAAGAAAGAGATTCCAAGGAATTTTGCTTCAGTTTACCGAAAAGCTGAAAGATCTGTCAAATCCGGTGATTTGAAAACCGCTGAAACCGAATATTCCGAAATCCTAAAAAAAGACGAAAATTTTTATGCGGTCTGGGGACTTGCCTGGACATTAGCTAAACAAAAAAATATCCGGAATGCCAAAAATGAATATCTTCGAGCCTTGACTCTGAACGATTCTTGTGAAGCCTTTTTGAACGACTTTTCCATGTTTGCCCGGTATGATTTTAAAAGTTGGGGGCTTGTCGCTCAAATTTCAACCGTTATCTACAAAACTACGCGAACCGACGAAGCATTATATCTGCTCATCGAATCCGCTAAGGAATTCAAATGCCCGGAAAAATGTTTAGAAGAACTAAGCGATCTTACCAATAAATATCCCGACCAACCGAACGCCATGGTTTTTTATGCAACTTATCTGATGGAAATGGGGCGAAATGCCGATGCTGTTGTAGTCGCTAAAAAAGCGAGCCGTCTGGCGGAGGATCCATTTCATCTTAAGCTGCTTGTCTATATATTAACCAATAATGGCTACTTCGTCGATGCCGCGAAAGTCTGTGAAAGACTGTCAGAAATTTCACCACGATCGGCTCATACCTATGAAGCGTGGGGATTCCTCGAATATAAACAAGAGAATTACCGGAATGCCGAACTTCATTACCGTAAAGCTTTGAATAAAAATTACAACATTCCCAATCTTTTGATGCTTGCGCGTCTGAACCACTTCAACTTGAACAATTCTAAAAAGGCCGGATATTACTGCCGATCCATACTTCAAATTAATCCGAATTCGATCGATGCTCTTTACCTTTTATCGGAAATCGCGAGAAAACTGGGCAATCTTGATAAAGCGCTCGCTTTTTCACAAAGGGAAATCGACCTTTCACCTGACAAACCGCATTCTTTTTATTATCACGGGAAGTTGCTCTACGAGAAAAAAGAATATGAAAAAGCGGTCAGTTATCTTATTAAGGCGGTTGAACTCAATCCGGAAATACGGCGGTATAAACTGGTTTTAGCAAAGGCCTACGCCGGAATGGGCAATGTTGCAAAGGCAAAAGAAACTTATTCGGATTATCTCAACGAATCGTTAAACGACCTCTGGAAAGAGGAAGAGATGCTCAAGGGAGAATCACCTATCGTTCAGCATCCGTAACGAGTTTGCAATTTTAGTGAATATTTTTTAGTTGTCGAATTCAGTTCCGGAAGACGTTTTGATAGAATCCGTTGTGGAAATGACGTTTAAAACGTATTGATGATTGTTGTTGTAGGAACGGAGCGCGTCTTTTTGATTTTGCAGATCCTTATCCCAACCTTTTTTATTT
>JAQUKI010000144.1 GCA_028719225.1 Fidelibacterota bacterium
ATAAATGGTTTTGTCCGTCGAGTTCGCGCCGGCATTGTATCGCTGGTAAGCCTTGCGCGGATTAAGCAGGATCGCCTGATTCATATCCGCGAGAGAAATGTCGGTCGAGATGGATTTTGAAGGATAACAATCGGTCGGTTTACCTTTCGCTTTTAAGGCGACGCGCTTTCCCGCGACGAGGTCTTCGATGACATGCGCGCCCCCATAACGAGTTTTAGGCTTTTCCGAGCGCTCGGTGGCTCCGAGATAAGCATCCACTGCTGCGATTCCGCCGTAAATCGGCACGCCGTTCAGGGTCAGTTTCTCCATTTTCAATGGCGGATCGGCATGTCCGAAGTTCAAAAACGCGCCCGAAGAGCACATCGCCCCGAACGTTCCCGTTGTAACGACATCGACCTTTTCGAGAGATTTAGCGATGCCGTTTTCGGTGATGTAACGCTTCATTTCTTCGGCGGTCAGGACAATGGCGCGTTTGGCGCGGATTTTATCGTTGATTTCTTCGGTGGTCTTTTCGGCCTTCATAACTTCACATTCCTTCTAAAAACTTGATAATATACGAATTTTTAGCTGCGGAGCACGTAGAGAACGCGGAGAAAACAGAGAATTTAGTCGCGGATTTCAGGTTGGGAAAAGGTTGATTGGGTAGAATAGGTTGGATTAGGTTAATTGGGTAGATTGGGTAGATTAGGTAGATTGGGTTGGATTAGGTTGATTGGGTAGATTGGGTAGGATTGGGTTAATGGGGATAAGGTTGCGGCTTGTTCGTCGCGAGAGAAAAAACCGGAACGCAGGTCTTTGTAAGTGGAACAAAAACGCCCTTATGCCCAACGCCTCAATGACAACAGAAATATATTCCGGATTCAGTGAGACCGGTTAGAATTCGCTTTTTTGAGTTTAAAACCAATGTTAGATCTGAGGCGCTGTGAGCCGGAAATATCTCTTGTATTGCTTGTGACTCTATTATGTCTCTGTTTTCATCTGATATACGGGCAGTTTTTATTACTATACGAGTTGTTTTCTTTATCATGGCAATGATTTCATCTGCTATGCCGATGGTTTTCTCTGATATGCGGGCAGTTTTTATTACTATATGAGTTATTCTCTTTACTATGGCAGCGATTTCATCTGTTATGCCGATGGTTTTCTATGTTATACGAGTCGTTCCGTTTGATATGTGAGTGATTCGCATAATGATGCCGGTTGTTCCAAGTAAAACACACGGAAGAGAAAGAGATGACCACGAAAAAACACGAAAGAAGACGAAAGATGAAATAGATATATGTTTCAGATTTTTGTTTTATTGTCAGATCGGAGGAACTGACGAAATGGAAATGTCTCTATAGCCACGCGCTTTAGCGCGTGGAAAAGGATAAACACTGGAAATGGGCTTTAGCCCAACTGTGACGGACTAAAGTCCGGGAGTGTCGTGTTTGACTGATTCCACGACTTAAAAGTCGTGGCAATAAATGCGGAGTTAAAGATATTTTTCAGGCGATTGTTAGGCCATGCTCTTGTCGTCAGGTCTGAGGACCTGACGAAACGGAAATGTGGGTATTGACGTCTATACGCGGAGTGTAGAGTCGAGGATATAAGCAGTATGTGTAATTGCGGGTAGCAAGAATTGTCCGGCATGAACTCTTTATCCGATGATCTTGGCTGTAAGTAATGCAATCAAAATATCGTAAAGTATTACCACTATTGTACGCCAAAGGAACTTAGAAAGTAATTTTTTATCTCTTTTATCTAGTTCATCTTGTTTGTTCTTGTCGCCATTTGTAAATATAAATCTTCGGAAATTCCCATAATCATCAATTGCCCGAAAGACCGTAGCACCAACCCTCTTGCCGACATTTGCTATGAATAATGTGATGAATCCTGCCGAAAATAGCCACGAGAAAAACCATTTAAGATTAGATACTGTTGCTACTTGGGTAGAGTGAATATTAAGACAGCAATAGAACAAAAGAGATAATGCAAGACAACCCGTAAGGAAAGGCAATGAGTAATGGATAAAACGGGCTAATATGAGTCTCTTTACTTTTATTTTTTGCAGAAATATGGATAATTCACGTGATTTTTTCCGTCCGGCATGCCAATCTGATACAATTTTTACGAGTTCTTGACCAAGAGATTGGTTGATGAAGTCCACGCGACAATAAACGGGAGAAACTTCTTTTTCAATTTCCTCGAAGCTTCCCGCCTTTGACAAGAACATCGCGTGTAATAAATGAAATGGCTGGACATCTGAAGAAATTCTGATTGTCAACATATGCCGTTGTGGAATTTCATATCCTTTGATGCTAACTAAAAAGTCCCATTTTACTAATATGGACTCTGTAGATTCCGGTCGATTCCAATGGTGCGTTTGAAATTCACCCCATGTCCCAAACTCTTTGACTGTATTGTCTGAGTAAGCGATGCTGACTGTCGTAATACAACTGTCTATATTATGAGTCTGTAGTTTTAATTGCACGTCATTATTTAGTTCAATAATATCCTCGGGAGAAATAGAAATATCCCCATTAAAAAACTTGACTGTACTATCCGGCTTTCCTGACAGTAGATAGAACCATGCTTTAAATTCTTCCTTTGGAAAATATGCAACAATATCCTTGGATTTCTGTACCTCATGGGGATTTGTAGGTTGTATTACTTCGTTCACTTTCATAACATCCTCTACATTCTATTAATTGTCTATAGATTAAATTTCATTGCAATCAGCGTTTCAGCTTATTGGATTTGGCATATATTTCTCTTTCAGCCCTCATTGCGGCTATTTTCCTCTCTCTAAAAGCACATTTCACGTTCATTCCCTCGATAAAAGATGCCGTTGCGAAAACCCTATCAAACACCTAACGCCGTTATTGTACACAACTTTAAAAGAAAGTGCAAAGGAAAAAATGCGTTCCGGGTTCTGTCCGGATCAAATAGCCAGGTCAAAAGGTAAATCGGAAATGTCGCGCAGCCTTTTTCCTACGACCAGTGTTTCGATAATGTCGGTTATGGCTTCGTTATTGAGTTTTTCCGATGCTTTAATGAGTTCCCGCAAAGCAAAATGATATACACAGTCGATGTCGCCCGTACCCAAAGCAATCGAGGCAATCCTCTGTGGATAAGGTTCCGCCGTAACGATGACAATATGCGGTGTTTGACCCTTTCGATTCCGGATCAGATTAAGACCTTCCGTCCGGGCATTTTGGGAACGGTCACTGCGTATCGTCCATTTGCAGGAGATGCTGGCGTGTAAGGTTAACTTTTCCGTATTTGCTTTACGCAGAGGCGTCAACGTTGCATTCTGATCACCGGATATGATCGTTTTATTTTTGTTGATTTCACTGTCGGCGACAGGTCTTCGTCCGATCACAATATCGGGTTTGATGATATAATCGCCCAGAGTAGCCCGAAGTTCACGGTTGGTCAGCAAAGTCTTTTCAAGCAACGCCAGATGTTCGTATTGTTCAAAGGAATCGATTGACCTGCCAATAAAGAAATCGAACTCTCCGCCGCGCAAATGTCGGAGTTCCTTAAACGTCTCTTCAAGGAATGATGCGGTCAAATTTTCGAACGACTTGCCGGAAGTCTGCCCCGATCTTTTTATATTATTTGTATTCAGAGCAATTTGTTCAACAATCCCTTTGGCGAGAGCAACGCTGATTTTTGAGGATTTGTCGGCGTTGCTGGGGACGTCCGAATCATCGACGGAAAGCAGTTGTTCGAAGATATTCTTATGATATTTTTTGCGAAGTCGTTCGATTATCATTGGTTGCTTTCCTTCCATAATCCTATTATGAATTCGTTATGCATCCGGGCTTCGATTTGAGAACCGTTTTTCAAGTGGCTGGTAGGCAACATTCGGCTATCACGGTGTATCGTGCGTTCCCCGATATGGACCAAATCGAATCCGACCGATTGTCCGATTTCCGCCAGGCATTGGTGGGTATTGACATCCAATCCGTTCAATATTGATGTAGCGACGACGATGATACAGGCGCTTTGCGGCCGAAGAACCCGGTGCATTTCTTTGATAACGTCATACATCTCGCAATAATAACGATGAAGCGCTTTCCCTTTATTGGGGTTTAATTCAGACAAAGTACGGACTATCTTTTGTGAATATTTCGGTAATTCTGTTTTGCCGGTTTGAATGAGTGTTTCTGCGCCGATATATTGTTTCCGGGTGTTTTTCAGATTATCAATGTGATCGCCGAACCATACTAACGAAAATTTGTGCGCCCGCATGTAGTCGATTGCGTTATTGGCATAAGGCGGCGATGTAACAATCAGATCAACCGACCGATCCTTTAGCGGAAGGCTTTTTGTGTTACCGATCTGGAGGATACTTTTCGTCGGCAGGTTTCGGTATCCATTATCTAAAATCCTGATCAGTTTTTTTCCGAACTCGGTGAATGCCGAATTAGGCAATTTGTCTTCAACCCGGTGCGGTCTGGTGTGCGCCAGATCGCGCGATCGCGTTACACCTCCGGATTTCGTGATAATGATACTTGAAAATACCAGTTTTAGAAAGTTGCGGATCTTCTCGTCGGTCACTTTTTCGATTTGCCTGATTAGCGAGAGAAGTTCTATTTGGGTTTCTTTAAGCCACCAATAGTCCAAAAACAATAGTGTTTCTTTGTCGAACCGTGAGTTGAGATCATTTGTTAATTCTTCCCGTTTGAACTCGAAATCGAATTGACTGAGCGTTAGAATTTTATATCCTTCAGTTTTGACTTCCGAGAGATCGTAATTATGTAGTTTTGCGTTGCCAATTATAAAAGATAGCGGGTCAATGTCAAAACCATAACTCAAACGATTCATCATTGATGCCTCGATCAGAGTTGTACACGATCCCGCCATCGGGTCCAATACGACCTGTCCGGGGCTTGTCAGGTTTTCGATAAATAATCTTGGAAGGTCGGGCGGAAACTTTGCCGGGAAAGAGTGCCAGTAATGTCTGGGATTTTGGGTCTTTTTATCCGAACCGAAGTTTAGGTTCGACATGAGCAGATTCCTGAAAAGGTTTTTCCTGCTCTTTGAAATATTCAGCGCCGTTTTTATTTGAACATCGGGGACGTACATCTATCTACTCAGTATCACACGGAAAAATAATGAAAGGAATCTGTTTTTCAAAGGTATAATTAAAGCCGTGGATCGCACTGATATGACTACGAAACATTGTTACCACAGAAGAAGGACGTGCCACTTAACTGTTCCGGAAGCACCAATATCCAAATGACCAAAACACAAGCCGCAACCTTACTTCAACTTTATCCCCACCTTATCGCCATTAACCCAATCCTACCTAATCTACATAATCACCCAATTAACCTAATCCAACCCAATCTACATATTCAACCTAATCTACTTATTGACAATCCCCGTTCTGTCCCTTAAGTTGACCCGTTATTTAGCAGGTCTGTCATTCAACTGGAATTCGATGAACAATAAATCCCCGAAAATCATTCTCTCACCCGACTCGTTCAAGGGTTGTTTGACGGCCACGCGGGTTGCCGAAGCGCTGAAGGTTGGAATTTTACGCGGTTGTCCGTCGGCTGAAGTGATTTGTGTGCCGCTATCTGACGGCGGAGAAGGATTTATCGAAAGTGTTCTGACGGCAATTGGTGGCCGGAAAGTCGGATGTAATGTTTTAAATCCGCGTGGAAAAGAAATCGTTGCGGATTATGCCGTCATATCCGGTAATTCTACCGTCCTGATTGAAACGGCGGCGGCAAGCGGTTTGTCATTGATCGAAAATAACGAACGAAATCCGCTAAAAGCGACTTCCTGCGGAACCGGTCAGTTGATTCGCGCCGCGCTTGATGCCGGTTATCGGAAAATCGTGATTGGGTTAGGCGGTTCGGCAACCGTCGATGGCGGAGCCGGATTCGCGCAGGCGCTTGGCGTGAAGTTTTTCGATGCGAGCGGAAAGCCGATTACACAACCAATGAACAATGAATTGCTGAATATTTGCGATAACATTGATCCGGGAGAATTACATCCGGCGATTAAAGACGCGATGTTTATCATGGCTTCCGATGTTACCAATCCGCTGTTGGGAACCACGGGAGCGGTCAATATATTTGCCGTTCAGAAAGGCGCGACGCCGGAAATGTTGCCGGCGCTGGAAAATAACCTGTCGCAATTTTACGATCTTGCGGAGAAGAAACTTGGGCGCATTGTCCGCAATATTCCGGGCGCCGGAGCCGCCGGTGGTATTGGCGCCGGACTACTTTTATTCCTGAATGCGGCGGTGCGTTCCGGGATCGAAATGATGCTGGAACTCACGGATTTCGGACAAAAAATAAATGACGCTGACTTGATCGTTACCGGCGAAGGACGAATCGATGAACAGACTGCGTTTGGGAAAACGATTGCCGGAGTGTTGAAATGCGCCGGAGAAAAACGGATTCCGGTGGTCGCCGTAGCCGGGAAGAAAGATGGCCGATTAGAAGAATTGACTCGCTGTGGTTTGCGGGAAATCTTCACGTTGACAGAACGAGTGTCAAACCCCAAAGATGCATTCACCAGAGCGCCGGAGCTGATCGCGCAGATTGGTGAAGAAATTGTTATGAAGCGGTTTGGCGGGTAAGTTTAACCGACCATTTAAGAGGCTGATGATGAGGACAAACAAAATTGGTTTATTAGCGTTCGGGATATTGATGTTTTTTGGAGCGCAAAACCTTTCGGCGCGGGGAATTCTT
>JAQUKI010000145.1 GCA_028719225.1 Fidelibacterota bacterium
AAGCGGCTTTAAAAGCTTCCGGAGTGTTCAGGCGATAATCGGCGCTCAGGTCGATAATCTTTTTGCCGGCGGCTAGAAAATCCGGCATGAAAGCCATTCCGGTGGTGTGCGGCAGCCCGAAGAAAACGACGTCGCTTTCGGCACAGATAGCCGACGCTTCAATCGGAGAACAAACAATATCGCAAAGACCTTTCAACGCGGGATAGAGATTCGAGAACGGCATGCCCGGATTCTGATGTACGGCTAATTTGGCAATTTTTACCTGCGGATGCCGCAGAAGAATTTTGACCAATTCAAAACCGGTATAGCCGGACGCGCCGACAATCGAAACACGGATTGGTTCGTTCATTTCTTTTCTCCGAATTGTTGGGCAACGATTCGATAAGCCTCGCGGAACGGCATACCTTTTTCGACCAATTCATAAACTTTTGCCGTGGCAAAGAGTTCGTCCGACATGGCGGCATGACATTTAGCCGGATCGACCGACAAATTCCGGAAAACAAGCGTGGCAATCTGCAGCGAGACCAGCGTCGTATTGAAACCGCGCATGAGCGGCTCTTTGGTCAATTGCAGGTCGCGGTGGTAACCGGAAATCAGATTCACGGCCGTATTGCGCACCTGCATTTCGCTGGCGAAAACTTCATGATATTTAGCCCGCAACAGTTCGAGAACGTCAGGGTTCTTTTTCTGCGGCATAATCGATGAACCGGTCAGAAATTCGTCCGGCAGATTAAAATACCCGAAGTCCGGCAGCGTGAAAAGAATCAGGTCGGAGGCAATGCGGTTCAAATCATACATGATTTGCGACATGACGCTCAGGGCGAAACCTTCGAATTTTCCGCGACTGAGTTGGGCATAAACCGGATTTTCCTGAACGCGCGTAAATTGCAATTCATCAGTAGTCATCTGCTTGTCGAGAGCCAGCGGCACACCGTAACCGGCGCCGGAGCCGAGCGGATTCTGGTCGACCAATTTCATAGCGCAATGCAGCAAATCCAGATCGTCGCTCATTGCATCCTGCAATGCACCGGCCCACATAGCGACGCTGGACGGCATAGCTTTCCGTGTGTGCGTGAAACCGGGAATGACGACGCTGCCGTTTTGCGTGATGAATTCTGAAATGGCCAGGATCGTGTCTTGCACAGCGGTTGAGATTTCAGTCAGTTTGGCCTTGCAATAGAGCCGCAGAGCGGTGAGCACCTGGTCGTTGCGGCTGCGGCCGGTGTGGATTTTCTGACCGGCGGAGCCGATATTTAATGTCAGGAAATTTTCGATAGCGGTGTGACAATCTTCGTCTTCACTCCGGATTTCGAATTTGCCCTGACTGTGTAGTTCCAGAATCTGGTCGAGCCCGCGTGTTAAATCGGCGACTTCCGATTCGGTCAGCACGCCAATCTTGCCGAGCATCCGGGCATGAGCTTTGGAAGCCTGACAGTCGAACGGCACGAGTTCCTGGTCGAGCAGGTAATCATTACCGACGGTAAAAGCCTCGATTTGCTTGTTAAGAGTCGTTCCTTTCTGCCACAATTTCATCGTGTCATTCCTTTTCGCGCCATTGATATGGCATTTTTTTCTTCAATACAATGTTGTGCGCTTTCAAGCGGATGGCGTTGATACGGATAAATCCCTGACAATCGACGGCGTTGTAGCCGCCTTCAACGTCCATGCTCGACATATCGCGGTCATATAACGACGTCGGTGATTTCCGTCCGATGACATTGACATTGCCTTTGAAAATGGATACTGTTACGGTTCCGTCAATCTTTTCCTGGCTCTTTTCCATCGCACACATCAGGAAATCCATTTCCGGCGAAAACCAGAATCCGTTGTAGATCAGTTCGGAGAACTTGGGAATCATCATATCGCGGAGGTGCATGACCTCTTTATCCATAGCAATGCCTTCAAGATCGCGATGGGCTGCCCACAGAATCGTTGCGCCGGGAGTTTCATAGACGCCGCGTGATTTGATCCCGACAAAACGATTTTCAACGATGTCGATCCTTCCGACTCCGTTTTTGCATCCGACTTCATTAGCATACATGAAAAGTTCAAGCGGGTCAGTCTTGACGGTATGAGTTGCCGGATTGACGAGTCTAATCGGGAAGCCGTCTTTGAATTCGATTTCGAGGATCGTTTCCTCGTTCGGCGTGTTTTTCAGCGCGGAAGTCATGCTGAAAATGTGTTCCGGCGGGCGAAATGACGGGTCTTCAAGAATTCCGGCTTCATGGCTGATATGCATTAAGTTTTCGTCTTCACTGTATGATTTCTCAAGCGAAGCTTTGACAGGGATACCCCACTTTTTTGCGTAGGCAATCATATCGCTTCTGCCCTTGAATTCCGCTAAAAACTCCGGATTTTTCCACGGTGAAATGATGATGCATTTCGGGTCCAGCGCGTAATAGGCGAATTCAAATCGTACTTGATCGTTACCTTTTCCGGTTGCGCCATGTGCCACCCGATGCGTGTTTTCTTTGATGGCAATTTCAATGTGCCGTTTGGCGATCAGCGGACGGGCAAGCGATGTGCCGAGTAGATAACGCCCTTCGTAAATCGCATTAGCGCGAAGAGCCGGATAAATGTAATTGCAGACGAATTCCTCGCGGAGGTCTTCGATATAGACTTTCGATGCGCCGGTTTTCAATGCTTTTTCCCGGATAGCGTCGAAATCTTCTTTCTGTCCGACATTTGCGACATAGCAGATGACATCATTTCCCTGATTGATCAGCCATTTTAAAATAACGGACGTATCCAGACCGCCGCTATAAGCAAGAATAACTTTTTCCCGTTTCATACTTTTCCTTTTCGTTTTGTGATTGTGTTTTGGCGAATGAAAAGCGTTATATTCTGTCGCGCAATTCCGGTAATCGTTTGAAAAATGCGTCAAGAAAACGCTCGTGTGCCCAGTTTTCCCGGAGAACGATCAGAATGGTGTCGTCCCCGGCGATAGTGCCAACGACTGCTTCCATTTCGAGTCGATCGATGAGCATCGATACACTGGGCGCGAAGGAAGGCAGGCATTTGAGTACGGCTAAATTTTGAGAGAATGCGATCGATTTGCAGGCGTTCAGAGGAGAATTGTCATCTGCGATTTGAGACACTGTACTTTGACTCGACAATGTATAAATATACCGTTTTTCCGCATCTGGAATACGCATCACCTTCATCGCCACTAAATCGCGCGATAAAGTGGCTTGCGTGACTTTGAATCCTTCTTCTTTTAATCTTCTATTCAGATCGTTCTGATTAGCGATCCGTTCTGTTTCCAGAATTTTTCGGATAATACTGACTCTGTTTTCTCGATCTTTCATTTCAAAACCTGTATAAAATTACAATAAATGCGAATAAATATACAATTCAAGTGAGTTCTGGACAAGTATTTTTTAAAGGAAATTTATAAGTAACTAACACATGTAGAATGGATTGATTTGGTTAGTTGGGTGAAATTTGGAATTCTATGTCGACAATAAGAGGATTAGAATCGACAATCGATGCAGATTTATCCAACCAATAACTTGACATTATGCTGACTTTGAAATAAGTTTGCAGCCGGAAAGTTGAAAATTTGGAGTGATATAAGTAACATGAATAGATACAAAATTGCAATTCTACTATTGTCTGTTTCCACCGTAATTTTTGCATTATCTCCTTCTGATAATGAAGAAATTAACGAGATAATAGATGATGATTCAATAGAAATATCCGATAGTTCCTCGAGTGAAATATTTGATTTGATATTTTCTGAAGCGAGAAATTTTTATGCGGACGCTTTAGTTTCAGCCTTCTATAATGATACGGCCAAAGCAGGCTATTGTTTTGATCGGGTGTTCGAGATTATTGCCGAGATCAGTGAACTGGATAACCTGACTCCTTTCCAGAAACATGAATATAACCGTTTCAATGAGACCGTTTCCAATGAATATCAGACCAAATTTGCGTATCTGATAGAAGATACGGATTCGTTTTCGGTAGCATCGGCTGAAGAAGAATTCTTTGAAACAGTCCTTGATTCGGTGTATATCGGTAATGATACGTTGATGGTTTTACAAGATCAACCTGGACACATCGCAATTGTCAGATCGAAAAAAATTGACAGTCTAACCAAATATTATTCCGGCCGGGCATCAAAAACAATTCAAAGATTTTTAGATTTATCGAATAAATACCGTACCCATATGTTACCGATTCTGGATCAATATGGTATTCCGGAAGAAATCTTTTATTTGCCAATGATCGAAAGCGGCTATAATCCAAATGCAAATTCGCGTGCGCGTGCCGTCGGTGTTTGGCAGTTTGTCGCCGGTACGGGAGCCGGTTATGGGCTAAAGCGCAATATGTGGGTAGATGAACGTCGCGATCCGATCAAATCGACGCATGCGGCAGCCAAATATTTACGAAAACTATATGATGAGTTCGATGACTGGTATCTGGCGCTTGCGGCATATAATTCGGGTGAAAATCGAATCTGGCGGGCGATCAAACGCGAAGGGACGCGGGATTACTGGAAACTGCGCACATTACCACCCGAAACCCGGAACTATATCCCATCCTTTTTGGCGATTACTTTAATTGCAAAGAATCCGGAGAGATACGGTTTCACGACTCCCGAGACACCTGCTTGGGAATGGGATGAAGTGACAGTCAGCCGCTCTTATGGATTTGAAGATATTTCCAAAGCTTGTAATATTTCCACAGATGTACTTCGTGAATACAATCCCGAACTTCGACGCGGGATGACGCCTTCGAATGATAATCAGTATATACTGCGCGTGCCGAAGGGCAAGGCAGACAGTTTATATACGAAATTAGCCTCGCTTCCGGAACCAAAAGATGTTGAAGAAACTGAATTGGTTTATCATAAAGTCCGGAAAGGCCAGACTCTCAATTGGATCGCCCGGAAGTACGGTACGACTGTATCAGCGTTAGTATCGGCAAATCATTTGCGAAACCAGAACCAAATCAGTATCGGTAAAACCCTTCTGATACCTACGAGTTCTTATTATTCAGTTCCAGAAAAAAGAGCGGAAGTGAAAAAAGTCATAACCCATATTGTCAAAAGGGGAGACACTCTTTCATCGATCGCCAGGAAATATCAGGTCAGTGTTTCTAACATTAAATCCTGGAATGATTTGGATTCAAGAAAACCCATTTATCCCGGTCAGCGGATTATTATCAACACGTCTAAAAAAGGATAGTCCAGGCATCTGGCGGACTTTTTACTGCTCTTGTCTTTGACCCGGCTCTGAATTAAGTTTCCGCCGTGAAAATAGAGTGTGAAAAGTTAAAAATAAGAATGAAGAAAATCCTGAATTGGATTATCATCGGTTTGCTCGTGTTTATTCAGAGTTGTGGATTTTACGGGCAAAAACGAGGCGAGAGCGACTGGCATCGCCTTCAAAAACCGAATTATGAACTTCCACCGTATTCCAAATGGATAAACGGTTTGACGTTTTGCCTTGATCCGGGGCACGGCGGCGATGCGCATATTCCAAAATACAAACGCGGACCGACAGGCGTTCGTGAGGCTGAGATGAATCTCCGGATAGCATTTTATTTGAAAGATTTTCTGCAACAATCCGGCGCTAAAGTTATTCTGACTCGTGACGCCGATACCGACATCAGTTTGAAAGACCGCGCAGAAATCGCTAACCGGAATCAGGTCGATATGTTCATTTCATTGCATCACAATGCTGTCGATAATCCGAAGACAAATTTCGCATCCACATGGTATCACGGCGACGCCGATTTCTCGCCGGTAAGTTTGGATCTCGCGCGTTACGTTCAGATGAATCTGAACGAATATTTGCGGCTTCCGGATGTGATCGCGACGGGTTTAATTTCTGATTACCTGATGTATCCAGAAGGATTCGGCGTTCTGCGGCAACTCGAAGTGCCGGGAATTTTACTTGAATCATCTTTTTTTTCCAATCCGAAGGAAGAGAAATTGCTCGATAATCCGAAATACAACAAGATAGAAGCGTATGCAATATTCATTGGAATTTGTCAATGGGCGGCGGCTGGAATTCCCAAAGTGAAATTACTGCAACCACTACCCGATTCGACGGTGATAGATAAACAACCAATTATACAGTTGCGGGTTTCGGATGGACATCACGAGCGTAAATCGTGGATGTTAACACGCGAACAGGTTTTTAGCAGATCGGTTGCCTTTTTCATAGACGACACGTTGAAACCTTCGACATATTTATCCGAACAGAACCTGATTGTCCATCGTCCGGAATATCCGTTAAGGAACGGACAACATTCGGTTCGGGTTGAAGTAATTAATTTTTATGGTAATCACAATCTTCCGAAGAAAAGTTATTTCCGTGTGGCATCACCCACGACGAAAATCCTTGCAATTCCGACGATGGACAGAATACCGGCTGATGGAAAGAGCCGGATCGCCATTGAAATTTTCGCGTTCGATTCCGACCTGCAACCTGTTGCTGACGATGATCTGATTTCCGTTGTGACAGATCATGGTAAACTGAATATATTACAGGCGTCGATCCAAAATGGAAAGGCAATCGTTTATTTGGATTCGCCGGACGAACCGGCTACTGCTCAAGTGATTCTCCGGTCAGGAAAAACGGAGGCCGATCTGAACAT